>NZ_JBHNYP010000010.1:0-88637 GCF_054960655.1 Micrococcus sp. PSi08
TGTCCGTCCACGGCCGTATGCTGGACGGAATCTGACAGCGACGCCGCCCGCGCGGGGCGGACGTCTCCGCCCGGCCCCCGAGGAGTACCACCATGGCGCGTATCGGAGAGAGCGCTGACCTGCTGAAATGCTCGTTCTGCGGGAAGAGCCAGAAGCAGGTGCGCAAGCTCATCGCCGGCCCGGGTGTCTACATCTGCGACGAGTGCATCGAGCTGTGCAACGAGATCATCGAGGAGGAGCTCGGCGAGGCGGCGGAGGCGGACGAGACCGTCCTGCCCACCCCGCAGGAGATCTTCGACCACCTCGAGAGCTTCGTGATCGGCCAGGAGGCGGCCAAGCGTTCCCTCGCCGTCGCCGTGTACAACCACTACAAGCGCGTGCGTGGGCCGCAGGCGCGGAGCGGTGACCTGGCCGACCGCCTCACCGAGCGGGACGACCTGGCGGACGTCGAGGTCGGCAAGTCGAACATCCTCATGGTCGGCCCCACCGGCTCCGGCAAGACGTATCTCGCGCAGACCCTCGCCCGGCGGCTCAACGTCCCGTTCGCGGTCGCGGACGCCACCAGCCTCACCGAGGCCGGCTATGTGGGCGAGGACGTGGAGAACATCCTCCTCAAGCTCATCCAGGCCGCGGACTACGACGTGAAGAAGGCCGAGCAGGGCATCATCTACATCGACGAGATCGACAAGATCTCGCGGAAGTCCGAGAACCCCTCCATCACCCGGGACGTCTCCGGCGAGGGCGTGCAGCAGGCCCTGCTGAAGATCCTCGAGGGAACGGTGGCGTCGGTGCCGCCGCAGGGCGGACGCAAGCACCCCCACCAGGAGTTTCTGCAGATCGACACGTCCAACGTGCTGTTCATCGTGGCGGGCGCGTTCGCGGGCCTGGACGAGATCATCGGTTCCCGCGCCGGCCGCAAGGGCATCGGGTTCGGCGCGCCCCTGAACCACCTGGGCGCGGGGGACGTCACCTACGCGGACGTGCGGCCGGAGGACCTGTTGAAGTTCGGCCTCATCCCCGAGTTCATCGGCCGCCTGCCCGTGATCACCACCGTCGAGGACCTCACGCACGAACAGCTCGTGCGGGTGCTGACCGAACCGAAGAACGCCCTGCTCAAGCAGTACCAGAAGATGTTCCTCATGGACGGCGTGGAGCTCGAGTTCGAGCAGGACGCCCTGGACGCCGTCGTCGCCCAGGCCGAGGCCCGCGGCACCGGCGCCCGCGGCCTGCGTTCCATCATGGAGAACGTCCTCAAGCCCGTGATGTTCGAGCTGCCCTCCCGCTCGGACGTGGGCACGGTCGTCATCTCCGGGGACGTGGTGCGCGGCGAGGCCGAGCCCACGCTCATCCCGGCCGAGGTGGAACGACGTCGACGCGGCCGGAGCGCCTGACCGCCGTCGCCCAGCAGGACCGACCGGAGCCGAGACGGCTCCCTGACCGCAAGGAGCACAGCATGACCGACACCACGCAGCAGCCCACCGTCGACTTCTATTTCGATGCCACGTGCCCGTTCGCCTGGATCACCTCCCGGTGGATCCTGGAGGTCCAGAAGGTGCGCGACGTGCGGGTGGTCTTCAAGATCATGTCGCTCGCCGTCCTGAACGAGGGCCGCGACCTGGACCCCGGCTACCTGGCCCGCCTCGAGAAGGCCTGGCTGCCGGCCCGCGCCGCCGTGCAGGTGCGCGAGCGGCACGGTGCCGAGGCGCTCGGCCCGTGGTACACCGCGGTCGGCACCCGCATCCACGAGCAGGGCCGCACGGACTACGAGGCCGTGGTGGCCGAGGCCCTCGAGGAGCTCGGCCACGACGCGGACATCCTGGACGCCGCCCGCACCGACGTGGCCGACGAGCAGCTGCGCGCCAGCCAGAAGGAGGCGGAGGACCTCGTGGGCAACGACGTCGGCACGCCCGTCGTGGCGTTCAACGGCACGGCCTTCTTCGGTCCCGTGATGACCCGCATCCCGCGCGGCGAGGAGGCGGGCCGCATCTTCGACGGCGCCGTCGCCCTGGCCGACTTCCCGTACTTCTACGAGATCAAGCGGGCCCGCACCACGGATCCGCAGTTCGACTGAGCCCTCCCGGCTCGCACGAGACCGGCCCCACACCTTCAGCGCGAAGGTGTGGGGACGGCGTCGTCGGGGTGCGGGCCGGCAGTGGTCAGCTGCGCGCCACCCGGCCGGCCGCGCGGATCAGGGGGACCTGCAGGGGCAGCCGCCCGAGGGAGACCAGTTGCGCCGGCCAGGGCCGGCGTCGCCACTGCCAGGCCATCCACGCATTGCCGGGCCACACGCCGAGGAAGAGCGCCTGCGCGGCGCGTCCGCCCGCGCGCCGGGTGCGCGGGACGGCCAGCAGACCCGCCACGGCCAGCTCGGCCACGCCGGAGCCGTGGGTCCACGCGCGGGCCGAGCCGGGCAGGAACGGCGGGATCAGCCCGTCGAAGGATTCGGGTCGGACGAAGTGGAGCACGCCCATGGCGGCGAGGGCGGCGGACATCCGCCGGGCGGAGGCGTCGGAGGCGCGGCGGCCGGCCGGGGCGGGATCGGGTGTGGGTCTCATCCTCTCAGTGTCCACCCCCGCCGCGGTGACCGCACTGCGACATGCGGCAGGAGCACGACCAGGAGGTGCACCACGACACCCCCGGGAGGGCCGCCTCCCGACGAACTCCGATCCGGCGGCGGACTGTCCGACGCGTGCTGTGCCCTACCGGATCCGGGCCACGAACATCCCACGCTGAGGGCAGACTCGGGTTCGCAGCACGAGCGTGACGACGGCCCCGCCGCCCGTGACGGGCGACGGGGCCGTCGTCGTGCCGCGTGCGCTCCCGAGACACCTTCGGGGAACGTGCGGCGGGGATCAGTCGTCCTCGACCGGTGCCAGCTGCACGTCGGAGACGGTCAGGGGCGCGGACTCGCCGGCATCGCCCCGCGTGAGGGACAGGTCCGCGATGTTGCCGGCCGCCTTGAGGTCCGCCAGGCCGCCGCGCAGCTTCTCGAGCCACTCGGCCGGCCCGGTCACCACGGCGGAGCGCACCTGGGTCCGCTGCTTCACCTTGGCCTCGGACTTCGCCTTGCGGACGCCGCCGAGGACCTGCGCCACGGTGGGCAGGACCTCGGCGTCACCGGCGGAGGCGGCGAAGGACAGGGCCGCCACCTCGTCCGCGGCGCCCGGCCACGCGGCGGTGTGCACGGAGCCGGCGCGCCACCAGCTCCACACCTCCTCGGTGGCGAACGGCTGGAACGGGGCCAGCAGACGCAGCAGGGCGTCCAGGGTGGTGGCCAGCGTGGTCACCACCGAGGCCTGCTCGGCCTCGCCGTGGCCACCGTAGGCACGGTCCTTCACGAGCTCCACGTAGTCGTCCGTGAAGGCCCAGAAGAACTGCTCGGTCACGTTGAGGGCACGTGCGTAGTCGTAGGCCTCGAACGCGCGGGTCGCCTGCTCCACGGTGGCCGCGAGGCGCGTCAGCAGGGAGGCGTCCAGCGGGTTGGTGACGGCCGCGGCGTCGTCGGCCGTACGGATGACGGCGTCCTGCGTGGCGCCCAGGTTCAGCACGAACTTGGCGGCGTTGAGCAGCTTGATGGCCAGGCGGCGGCCGATCTTCATCTGCGCCACCTCGTAGGCGGTGTCCGCGCCGAGGCGGGCCGAGGCGGCCCAGTAGCGGACGGCGTCCGAGCCGAACTGGTCCAGGATGTCGGTCGGGACCACCACGTTGCCCTTGGACTTGGACATCTTCTTGCGGTCCGGGTCGAGGATCCAGCCGGAGAGCGCGGTGTCCGTCCACGGCACGGAGCCGTTGAGGGCGTGGGCGCGCACCACGGTGGAGAACAGCCAGGTGCGGATGATGTCGTGGCCCTGCGGGCGCAGATCGAACGGGAAGACGTTGTTGAAGAACGCCTCGTCACGGGACCAGCGGCCCACGATCTGCGGGGTCAGCGAGGAGGTGGCCCAGGTGTCCAGGACGTCCGGGTCGCCGGTGAAGCCGCCGGGGACGTCGCGCTGGTCCTCGGAGTAGCCCGGGGCGGCCTCGGCGGCCGGGTCCACGGGGAGCTGCTCGTCGGCCGGGAGGATCGGGTTCTCATAGTCGGGCTCACCCTCCGCGTCCAGCGGGTACCAGACCGGGATCGGCACCCCGAAGAAGCGCTGGCGGGAGACGAGCCAGTCACCGTTGAGGCCCTCGACCCAGTTCTCGTAGCGGTGGCGCATGTGCTCCGGGTGCCAGGAGAGCTCGCGGCCGCGCTCGATCAGCTCCGCGCGGCGGTCGGCGTCGCGGCCGCCGTTGCGGATGTACCACTGGCGGGAGGTGACGACCTCGAGCGGCTTGTCGCCCTTCTCGTAGAAGTTCACGGCGTGCATGATCTTCTTCGGCTCTCCGTCCAGCAGGCCGGCCGCGGTGAGGGCGTCCACCACACCCTGCTTGGCGGAGAACACGGTCTTGCCGGCCACGGTGTCCGCATAGGCCTGTCGGCCGGCGTCCGTGGTGATCCACTCGGGGGTGTCGGCGGCGAAGCGGCCGTCACGGCCGATCAGGGTGCGGGTCGGCAGCTGCAGCTCGCGCCACCAGGTGACGTCGTTGAGGTCGCCGAAGGTGCAGACCATGGCGATGCCGGAGCCCTTGTCCGGCTTGGCCAGCGGGTGCGGGAAGACCTCGACCTCCACGCCGTACAGCGGGGAGGTGACGGTCGTGCCGAACAGGTGCTGGTAGCGCTCGTCGTCCGGGTGGGCGACCAGGCCGGAGCAGGAGGCCAGCAGCTCGGGGCGGGTGGTCTCGATGAAGACCTGCTCGCCGTCCGCAGCGGTGAAGGCGTAGCGGTGGTAGGCGCCGGGGACCTCGCGGTCCTCGAGCTCGGCCTGGGCCACGGCGGTGCGGAAGGTCACGTCCCACATGGTGGGGGCCTCGGCCAGGTAGGCGTCGCCCGAGGCGATGCCGGCCAGGAAGGCGCGCTGGGAGACGGCGCGGGAGACGTCGTCGATGGTCCGGTAGGTCATGTCCCAGTCGACGGACAGGCCGAGGCGGGTGAAGAGGTCCTCGAAGACCTTCTCGTCCTCGACGGCGAGCTCCTCGCAGAGCTCGATGAAGTTCTTGCGGGAGATCACGTCCCAGTCGCGCTGGTTCTTCGCCGGCTTCTCCGGCGGGCGGTAGCCCTCCACGTACGGCTTGGCGGGGTCGCAGCGGACGCCGTAGTAGTTCTGCACACGGCGCTCGGTGGGCAGGCCGTTGTCGTCCCAGCCCATCGGGTAGAACACGTTCTTGCCGTTCATGCGCTGGTACCGGGCGAGCACGTCGGTCTGCGTGTAGGAGAAGACGTGGCCCACATGCAGGGAGCCGGAGGCGGTCGGCGGGGGAGTGTCGATCGAGTAGACCTGCTCGCGGGTGGTCTGCGTGTCGAACGCGTACGTGCGCTCGTCGGCCCAGCGGGCGGTCAGCTTCTCCTCGAGGCCCTCGAGGGCCGGCTTGTCCGGCACGGCCACGGCGCCGGCGGCGGGGGTGGACGGGGTCGATGCGTCGATGGGCGTGTCTGTGCCCTGCGTGTTCTCAGCCATGCCCGCCATCCTCCCATGACCGGGGCGGCGGGCCGGGCCTGCGACGACGCCCGGGACGTCCCGCCCTTTCAGCCGCTCGACCTGGCGGAGGTGATCCGGGCGGTGCTCCGAACGGCACGGCTCGGCTACGGTCGGAGGCGTGAGCCACACCCATGAACCTGCGAAGAACCCCGCCCGCGCCGCCGTCGTGACGGGGGCCACGAGCGGCATCGGCCGCGCCACGGCCCTCGAGCTCGCCCGCCGCGGCTGGCGCGTGTACGCCGTCGGCCGCCGGGCCGAGCGCCTCGAGACCCTCGCTGCCGACGCCCGGGCCGAGGGCGTGAGCGGCGACGTCGTCCCCGCCGCCCTGGACGTCACGGACGAGGCCGCCGTCGCCGCGCTGGCCTCGCGCGTCGAGGCCGACGGCGGCGCCGACACCCTCGTCAACATCGCCGGCGGCGCGCTCGGCACGGACGCGGTGGGCGTGGGCGACCGCGCCGACTGGGAGTGGATGTACCGCGTCAACGTGCTCGGCACCCTGACGATGTGCCAGGCGTTCCTGCCCATGCTCCGCGCCCACGGCGAGGGCACCGTGCTCAACCTGACCTCGACCGCCGCCGTCACCGCCTACGAGGGCGGCGCCGGCTACAACGCCGCGAAGATGGGCCAGCACGGGCTCACCGGCGCGCTGCGCCTGGAGGAGGCCGAGCACAACGTGCGGGTGATCGAGGTGCTCCCGGGCATGGTCCACACCGAGGAGTTCTCCCGCAACCGCCTGGGCGGCGACCAGTCCGCCGCGGACGCCGTGTATGCGGGCGTGGAGAAGCCGCTCACCGCCGAGGACGTCGCCGAGGTGTGCGTCCACGCCGTCGAGCTGCCCCACCACGTGAACCTGGATCAGATCGTGATGCGGCCGGTCGCCCAGGCCGCCCAGCACAAGGTGATCCGCCGGTGAGCGGCGGGCCGCAGAACGTGTGGGCCGACGCGGTGGGCTCGGCATGAGCGCGCCCGTGCTGCACGTGATCGCCTGCGCCCACGGCACGCACGACGCGGCCGGCCGCGTCGTGATCGACGGCCTCCGTGCCGACCTGGCGGCCCTCCTGGACGCCGAGGGGCCGGGCGCCCAGGTCCACGAGGCCTACGTGGACGTGCAGAGCCCCTCCCTTGACGAGGTCGTGGCGGACCTGCCCCCGGGGGAGTCGGCCGTGATCGTGCCGCTGCTGCTGTCCCTGGGCCATCACGTCCACCACGACATCCACCACGCCGCGGCCGCCCGGCCCGACACGATCGCCGCCGCACCGCTGGCCGGGGTCGGGGACGACGTCGAGCCGCGCCTGGTGACCGTTCTGGCCGAACGGGTGGCCCAGGCGGTGCCGGCCGGTGAGGCCGCGACATCGGACATCATCCTGGCGGCGGCCGGCACTCGCGCCGCGGACGGCCAGGCCCAGGTGCACGCCCTGGCCGGGGCCCTGGCCCGGGCCACGGGACTGCCCGTGACCGCGGCGTTCGGGGCGGCGGCCACCCCCCGGGTGCCCGACGCCGTCTCCCGGGTGCGCGCCGCCGGCCGTCGCGCCGTGGTGGCCGCCCACCTGCTGGCCCCCGGGTACTTCCACGACCGACTCGGCGAGGCCGGCGCGGACGCGGTCACCGACCCCCTGCTGCCGCATCCGCTGGTGGCGCGGATCGCCCTGGACCGGCTGCGGTCCGCCCTCGCTGAGGCCCCGAGGGGAGCCGCCGGAGGCCGCTGAGCCGTTCGTCACACGACCGGGGCCGGGCCGGGCACCGACCGCGGCCCGGCCCCGGGAACGTGACGAACCGCGTCGACGATCTTGGGGGCTGGCATGCCGGGTTCCTAGCGTGGCGGCCATGACCCAGGTGAACGAGACGTCGAGGCCGGCGCGCACTCCGCGCCGTCCCTCCGCCAAGCCGCACGGCCAGTGGAAGGTGGACGGGACCGCCCCCCTGAACCACAACGAGGAGTTCAAGCAGCAGGACGACGGCCTGAACGTCCGCGAGCGCATCGAGCAGGTCTACGCCCACGAGGGCTTCGACTCGATCCCCTCGGACGACCTGCACGGCCGCTTCCGCTGGTGGGGCCTGTACACCCAGCGCCGGCAGGGGATCGACGGCGGCAAGACCGCCACCCTGGAGCCCCACGAACTCGAGGACCGCTACTTCATGCTGCGCGTGCGCATCGACGGCGGTGACCTCACCACCGAGCAGCTGCGCGTGATCGGCGGGATCTCCACCGACTTCGGCCGTGACACCGCGGACATCACCGACCGGCAGAACGTCCAGCTGCACTGGATCCGCGTCGAGGACGTCCCCGAGATCTGGCGGCGCCTGGAGTCCGTGGGCCTGTCCACCACCGAGGCCTGCGGCGACGTGCCGCGCGTGATCCTCGGCTCACCGGTGGCCGGGATCGCCGCGGACGAGATCATCGACCCCACGCCCGTGATCCGGGAGATCGCGGACCGCTGGATCGGCGACCTCGAGGTCTCCAACCTGCCCCGCAAGTTCAAGACCGCCATCACCGGCCATCCCTCCCAGGACGTGGTCCACGAGATCAACGACGTCTCCCTGATCGGCGTGGTGCACCCCGAGCTGGGCCCCGGCTACGACCTGTGGGTCGGTGGCGGCCTGTCCACGAAGGCCCGCCTGGCCGACCGGATCGGTGCGTTCGTCTCGGCCGAGCGCGCCCCCGAGGTGTGGCACGCCGTCGTGAGCATCTTCCGCGACTACGGCTACCGGCGCCTGCGCAACAAGGCCCGCATGAAGTACCTGCTCGAGGACTGGGGGCCGGCGAGGTTCCGCACCGTGCTGGAGGAGGAGTACCTCGGCTACGCCCTGCCCGACGGCCCCGCCCCGGCCCCGCCCACCCGCCCCGGCGACCACGTGGGGGTCCACGAGCAGAAGGGCGGCCGCTTCTACATCGGTGCCGCCCCCGTCGTCGGCCGCTCCAGCGGCACCACCCTCACCGCCCTCGCGGACCTGCTCGAGGCCCACGGCTCCACGCGGCTGCGGACCACCCCCCACCAGAAGATCGTGGTGCTGGACGTGGAGCGGGACCGGGTGGACGCCGTCGTGGCCGGCTTGAAGGAGCTGGGACTGGACCCGGAGCCGTCCGTGTTCCGCCGCTCCACCATCGCCTGCACGGGCCTGGAGTTCTGCAAGCTCGCCATCGTGGACACGAAGGACACCGCCACCGCCGCGATCGCCCAGCTGGAGGAGCGCCTGGCCGACCTCGCCGACCGCCTCCCCGAGCGGCTGAGCCTGCATGTGAACGGCTGCCCCAACTCCTGCGCCCGCATCCAGACCGCGGACATCGGTCTGAAGGGGCAGCTGCTCCCGGACGACGACGGCGGCCAGACGCCCGGCTTCCAGGTGCACCTGGGCGGCGGGCTGGCCTCCGTGGACCGCGCCGAGGCCGGCCTCGGACGCAGCGTCCGCGGCCTGAAGGTCCGCGCGGACGGGCTGGTCGACTACGTCGAGCGCCTCGTCCGCCGGTACGACGAGCAGCGCGAGCCGGGCGAGACCTTCGCCCGGTGGGCGCACCGAGTCGACGAGGAGGCCCTCCGATGAGCACCGTTCCCCCCACCCGTCCGACCGAGGACCTCGAGCGCCTGCAGGCACTCGCGGAGTCCGGCGCCGCCGAGCTCGGCTGGGACGCCCCCGCCGCGGCGGTGGTCGACTGGGCCGCCCGCCATGTGGACCTCCGCCGGGCCGCCGTCGCCTGCTCCATGGCCGACGCCGTCCTGCCGCACCTGGTGGCGCAGCGGATGCCCGGCGTGGACGTCCTCTTCCTGGAGACCGGCTATCACTTCACCGAGACCCTCGCGACGCGCGACGAGGTGGCCCGCCGCCTCGACGTCACCGTGGTGGACGTGCTCCCGGAGCTGACCGTGGCCGAGCAGGACGAGCGCCACGGCAAGGACCTGTTCGCCCGTGACCCGGGGCTGTGCTGCGCGATGCGCAAGGTCGAGCCCCTCAACCGGGCGCTGGCCGGATACGACCTGTGGTTCACCGGCGTCCGCCGGGACGAGGCGCCGACGCGCACGAACACCCCGCTGGTGGGCTGGGACGAGGCCCACGGCATGGTCAAGGTCAACCCCGTCGCCCCGTGGAGCTTCGACGACCTGGTCGGCTACGCCACGGACCACGACGTGCCCGTGAACCTGCTCCTGCAGAACGGCTACCCGTCGATCGGCTGCCGTCCCTGCACCCGCCCCGTCGCCCCCGGGGAGGACCCCCGAGCCGGGCGCTGGGCCGGGACCGCGAAGACCGAGTGCGGCATCCACGTCTGAGCGCCGCACCCGAGACAGACCAAGGAGACACGATGACCCTCACCCATGCCCCCGACCCGGGGACCGTGAGCCCCGCCGGGCCCGACGTCCAGGACGCCCTGGAGGCCGAGGCGATCCACATCATCCGCGAGGTGGTGGCCGAGTTCGAGCGCCCCGCCATGCTCTTCTCGGGCGGCAAGGACTCGGTGGTGATGCTCCACCTGGCCGCGAAGGCCTTCTGGCCGGGCAGGATCCCCTTCCCGGTGGTCCACGTGGACACCGGCCACAACTTCCCCGAGGTCCTCGAGTTCCGCGACCGCACGGTGGAGCGGCTCGGCCTGCGGCTCGTGGTGGGCTCCGTGCAGGAGTACATCGACCGCGGCGAGCTGCGTGAGCGCGCCGACGGCACCCGCAACACCCTGCAGACCACCCCCCTGCTGGACACGATCCGGACCAACCGGTTCGACGCCGTCTTCGGGGGAGGCCGCCGTGACGAGGACAAGGCGCGGTCCAAGGAGCGGATCATCAGCCTGCGCGACGCGTTCGGGCAGTGGGACCCGCGCAACCAGCGCCCCGAGCTGTGGAACCTCTACAACGGCCGTCACACCCCCGGCCAGCACGTCCGCGCGTTCCCCATCAGCAACTGGACCGAACTGGACGTGTGGCGGTACATCGCCCGCGAGGGCATCGAGCTGCCCCCCATCTACTACGCGCACGAGCGGGAGGTCTTCCGCCGCGACGGCATGTGGCGCGCCGTGGGGGAGCACTCCCGCCCGACCGAGGGCGAGGAGGTCACCACGCGGACGGTGCGCTACCGCACGGTGGGCGACATGTCCTGCACCGGCGCCGTCCTCTCGGACGCCGCCACCGTCGAGGACGTCGTGCTCGAGGTCGCCGCCTCCACCCTGACCGAACGCGGGGCCACCCGCGCCGACGACCGCATCTCCGAGGCGGCCATGGAAGATCGCAAGAAGGACGGGTACTTCTGATGAGCACCGCACTGCTGGACCGGCACGCCCCCGCCGGGACCCTGTTCCGCCTGGCCACGGCCGGCTCGGTCGACGACGGCAAGTCCACCCTCGTGGGCCGCCTCCTGCACGACTCCAAGGCCGTCCTGGCCGACCAGCTCGAGGCCGTGGCCCGCACCTCCGCCGAGCGCGGCTTCGGCGGCGCCGAGGGCGGGCTGGACCTGGCGCTGCTGACCGACGGCCTGCGCGCCGAGCGGGAGCAGGGGATCACGATCGACGTCGCGTACCGGTACTTCGCCACGGACCGGCGCACCTTCGTGCTGGCCGACTGCCCCGGGCACGTGCAGTACACCCGCAACACCGTCACGGGCGCCTCGACGGCCGACGCCGTCGTGCTGCTCGTGGACGCCCGCAAGGGCGTGGTGGAGCAGACCCGACGCCACCTCAGCGTGGTGGCCCTGCTGCGGGTGCCGCACGTGATCGTCGCCGTCAACAAGATCGATCTCGTGGACTACGCCGAGGAGGTCTTCACCGCGATCGCCGAGGACGTCCGGCGCGTGGCCCGGGAGCTCGGCCTCTCCGACGCGGTGAGCGTCCCGGTGTCCGCCCTCCAGGGCGACAACGTGGTCACCCGCTCCGAGCGGACGGACTGGTACACCGGCCCCACGCTCATGGAGCTGCTCGAGTCCCTGCCCGGGGCGGACGCCGAGGACGACGCCGCCGCCTCCTTCCGCTTCCCGGTGCAGCTCGTGGTGCGCCCCCAGGGCGCCCTGGCCCCCGGCCTCGACCCCGAGGTGTTCCGCGACTACCGCGGCTACGCCGGGCAGGTCGTGGCGGGCACCGTCCGGCCCGGGGACGCCGTCGCCGTCCTCAGCCCGGGGCAGCCGGCGCGCACCACGACCGTGGTGGGCGTGGACGCCGCCGGGGAATCCCTTGAGGAGGCCTCCTCCCCACAGTCGGTGGTCCTGCGCCTGGCCGACGAGGTGGACGTGGCCCGCGGGGACACGATCGCCGCCGCGGACACCGCCCCGCGCCCCACCACGGAGGTGGCCGCCGCGCTGTGTTGGCTCTCCGCCGCACCGCTGCGCGTCGGGCAGCAGGTCCTCGTCAAGCACGGCACCGCCGTCGTCCGGGCGCTCGTCCAGGAGGTGGCCGGTCGGCTCGACCTCGACACCCTGCGGCTCGACCCGGCCGAGACCCTCGGGCTCAACGACATCGGACAGGTGCGCCTGCACCTGGCCGCGCCGCTGCCCGTGGAGCCCTACGCCGTGCATCGGCGCACCGGGGCGTTCCTCGTGATCGACCCCCAGGACGGGGCCACGCTCGCCGCCGGCATGGTGCGCGGCGGCGACGAGGCCTGATCCGGATGACGACGGGGCGACGGGAGCGGTCATGACAGTGGTGATGGAGGACGTGGGCAAGAGCTTCGGCGGGCCCACGCCCGTGCTGGAGGACGTCTCCGTGCGGATCGAGCCGGGCGAGTTCGTCTGCCTGCTCGGCGCGTCCGGATGCGGCAAGTCCACCCTGCTGAACATCATCGCCCGGCTCGAGGCGCCCACCGCGGGCGTCGTCAAGACCCCCCGGGAGGGGGCCGCGTTCATGTTCCAGGACGCCGCCCTCTTCCCGTGGCTCACCGCCCGCGGCAACATCGAGCTCGCCCTCCGCTTCGCCGGTGTGGCCGCGGGGGAGCGTCGGGAGCGTGCCGGGGAGCTGCTGCGCCTCGTCCACCTGGACGACGCCGCCGACCTGCGACCCCACCAGCTCTCCGGCGGCATGCGCCAGCGCGTCGCCCTGGCCCGGGCCCTCGCCCAGGACCGCCCCCTGCTGCTCATGGACGAGCCGTTCGCGGCCTTGGACGCGATCACCCGCGACCTGCTGCATGGGGAGCTCGAGCGCGTGTGGCGGCAGACCGGCCGGACGGTCGTGTTCGTCACCCACAACGTGGCCGAGGCCGTCCGCCTCGGCCAGCGGGTGCTGCTGCTGTCCTCACGTCCGGGTCGCGTCGTCGCCGAATGGGACGTGCCCGCAGCCGCCCGCCACGACGCGCCCGCCGCGGCCGCCCTCACGGCCGCCATCACCGCCCGACTCGGTCAGGAGATCCGTCGCCATGCGCACTGACACCCCCACCCTCGACGCCCCCGGCCGCGCGCCGGGGGCCGCCACCGACGACGAGCTGCGCGAGCTCGACAGCGGCCTCGACGCGCTCCAGGCCGTCGACTCGACCCGTCGGACGGGTCTGGCCGGGTGGGACTGGAGCCGGGTCCTGCTCCCGGTGGCCGCCGTCGTCCTGCTCGTGGCGATCTGGCAGGCCTTCGCGTGGCTGGCCGGTGCGCGCGGCGAGCCGATCACCGGTCCCGGCGACGTCCTCGGGGCCTTCGGGACGCTGTGGGCCCAGGGTCTCGTCCAGCAGGCAGTGGCGACGTCGGTGGGCCGCGCCGTCGTCGGCTTCGCACTCGCCGTGGTCGTCGGCGTCGGGCTGGGCCTGCTGCTCGGACAGGTCAGCGTCCTGCGGCGGGCGTTCGGCCCGCTGCTCACGGCCCTGATGGTGCTGCCCAACGTGGCCTGGGTGCCGCTCGCGGTGCTGTGGTTCGGCCTCAGCGACGCCACCGCGTACTTCGTGATGCTCACCGGCGCCGTCCCCGCCGTGGTCGCCGGCCTCACCACCGGCACGGACCAGGTGCCGCCGCAGCTGCGTCGCGCGGCCCGGGTGCTGGGCGCCTCGCGTCTCGAGACCGCCCTGCTGGTGGTCCTCCCGGCCGCCCTGCCCGCCTTCGTCTCCGGCCTGCGCCAGGGCTGGGCCTTCGCGTGGCGAGGCCTCATGGCCGCCGAGATCATCGCCGTCGGCGGGCCCATGGGCGTGGGACTCGGGACCCTGCTCCACGAGGGACGTGCCGCGTCCGACCTCGCCGTCGTCCTCTGCGCCGTCCTGACCATCCTGGCCGTCGGCGTCCTCTTCGAACTGGCCGCATTCGGCCCCGTCGAGCGGCGCATGCTGCGCCGCCGCGGGCTGCTGGAAGGGAGCACGCGATGACCGCGTCCGATCTGTACCCCACCTCCCTGCGTCTGCTCGGCCGGCCCGTCCTGATCGTGGGCGGCGGGCGCGTGGCCGGCCGCCGCGTGGGTTCCCTCCTCGACGCCGGCGCGCTCGTCACCGTGGTGGCCCCGAAGCCGGGGGAGGAGGTGGAGCGGCTCGCGGCGGCCGGCCTGCTCACCCTGCATCGCCGCCCCTACCGCCCGTCCGACCTCGACGGGGTCTGGTTCGCCCAGACCGCCACCGGCGACCGGGCCGTGGACGGGGCCGTGGCCTCCGACGCCGAGGCCCGCCGCGTCTGGTGCGTCGACGCCTCCGATGCCGAGTCCTCCGCCGCCTGGACGCCCGCCGTCGTCCGGGCCGGGGACGTGACCGTGGCCGTCAACGCCGGGGGAGACCCTCGCCGCGCCCGCGCCCTGAAGGACGCGATCACCCTCGCCCTGTCCACGGGGCGGCTGCCGCTGCGCCGGCGGCGCGCGTCCTCCGAGCCCGGCCGCGTGGCCCTCGTCGGCGGCGGCCCCGGCGACTCCGGGCTCATCACCGTGCGCGGCCGACAGCTGCTCGCGGAGGCCGACGTGGTGGTCGCCGACCGGCTGGGCCCGCGCGCCCTCCTGGCCGAGCTGGACCCGGCGGTGCCCGTGATCGAGGTCGGCAAGGCCCCCGGGAACCACCTGGCCACGCAGGACGAGATCAACGCCGTCCTGGTCCGGGAGGCCCGGGCCGGCCGCCTCGTCGTCCGGCTCAAGGGCGGCGACCCGTACGTGCTCGGCCGCGGCGGCGAGGAGGCAGCGCACTGTCGCGCCCACGGCGTCGACGTCGAGGTGGTGCCCGGTGTCACGAGCGCCGTCTCGGTGCCCGCCGCCGCGGGGATCCCGGTCACCCATCGCGGCGTCGCCACCGGCTTCACGCTGGTGACCGGCCACGAAGAGCTGTCCGAAGTGCCCACCCGGGCCGACCACACGCTCGTCCTGCTGATGGGCGTGCGCCGGCTCGCGGACACCGCGCGCCGACTGACGGAGCGCGGCCTCGACGGCGCGACGCCCGTGGCGATCATCGAGCGCGGCTGGATGCCGGACCAGCGGGTCACCGTGGGCACGGTGGAGACCATCGCCGCGCAGGCGGCCGCCGTCGGTGTGGAGAACCCCGCCGTGATCGTCGTAGGCGACGTCGTGCGCCTGAGCCCCTACGCCACCGGCGCGCCTGCGGCCGGCATCCCTGCCCCGATCTTGACCCTGAACCCGACCTCCGAAGGAGCACGAGCATGACCCTGACCCCCTCGTCCTCGAGGCCTGACCGCCCGTTGCGCATCGCCATCATCGGTGCCGGACCCGCCGGGGTGTACACGGCGGACATCCTGACCAAGGAGGAACGGGACTTCCGCGTCAGCATCGACCTGTTCGACCGGTACCCGGCCCCGTTCGGCCTCATCCGCTACGGGGTGGCCCCGGACCACCCGCGCATCAAGGGCATCGTCACCGCCCTGCACAAGGTCATGGACCGCGGGGACATCCGTTTCCTCGGGAACGTGGACTACGGCACGGACCTGAGCCTGGCGGACCTGCGTCGGCACTACGACGCGATCGTGTTCTCCACCGGGGCTGTGCGCGACGCGGCCCTGGACGTGCCCGGCGTCGAGCTGGCCGGCTCATTCGGTGGCGCGGACTTCGCCGCCTGGTACGACGGGCACCCGGACGTGCCGCGGCACTGGCCGTTGGAGGCCACGCAGGTCGCGGTGATCGGCAACGGGAACGTGGCCCTGGATGTGGCCCGGATCCTGTCCAAGCATGCCGAGGACCTGCTGCCCACCGAGATCCCGGACAACGTGTACCGGGACCTGGCCGCGTCCCCGGTCACGGACGTGCACGTGTTCGGCCGGCGCGGACCCGCGCAGGTGAAGTTCACCCCGTTGGAGCTGCGGGAGCTGGCGCATTCCCGGGATGTGGACATCGTGTTGTACGAGGAGGACTTCGACTTCGATGAGGCCTCGGAGAAGGCGATCGAGGAGAACAACCAGGTCCGCACCATGGTCGGGACGCTGACGAACTGGCTCATGGAGCAGGAGGATCGTCAGCAGAGCGCCTCGCGCCGGCTGCACCTGCATTTCCTGCAGGCTCCGGAGGAGTTCCTGGACGAGGACGGGGACGGCCGGGTGGACGGTCTGCGGATGCGCCGCATGGAGCTCGACGGCTCCGGTGGGGTCCGCCCGACCGACGAGACCGTGGACTACCCGGTGCAGGCGGTCTACCGGGCCGTGGGGTACTTCGGGTCCCCGGTGGAGGGGGTGGAGTTCGATGAGGTGCGTGGGGTGATCCCGAATGCGGAAGGCCGGGTGCTGGACGCGGACGGTGCCCCGGTGCCGGGCCTGTATGCCTCGGGGTGGATCAAGCGGGGCCCGGTGGGGTTGATCGGGCACACCAAGGGTGACTCTCTGGAGACGATCAAGCATCTGATCGAGGACGAGCCGGGGCTGTGGAGGGCTCAGGAGCCCTCGGAGGAGTCGGTGATCGAGCTGCTCGAGTCCCGTGAGGTGCCGTACACGACGTGGGCTGGGTGGCATGCTCTGGATGAGCATGAGAAGTCCCTGGGTGCGCAGGCGACGCAGACCGGTCCGGTGGCGCGGGAGCGGGTGAAGGTCGTGGACCGGGAGGAGATGACCCGCATCTCCCGGGAGAGCGTCCTCCTCGGCGCCGGAGGCTGAGCCCTCCCGTCGGGTGGATTCGCGGCCGGGCGCGGCCCACCCCTCGCCCGCGCCGCGGCCCGCTCCCTACCGTGGTGCCCATGACCACCTTCGCCGCAGCCGAACGCGCCCGCCTCGCTGACCTCCTGCTTGAGAAGGGCCCCGACGCGCCCACCCTGTGCGGCGGCTGGAGCACCCGCGACCTCGCCGCCCACCTCTGGCTGCGGGAGCGCCGGCCCGACGCCTTCGCCGCCCTGTTCATCCCGCCGCTGTCCCGCCACCTCGACCGCCTGACCGCGGAGACCAAGCGCCGCGACTACGCCGAGGTCGTGCGGGAGTGGGCCGCGGGCCCGTCGGCGCTGAACCCCATGCGGGCGGCGGACAGGCACGTGAACGCGGCCGAGCACTTCATCCACCTCGAGGACGTCCGGCGCGGCGAGTCGTCGGCCGGCGGCTCGCTGCCCGCCCCGCGCTCGTTCTCCCCGGACGAGGAGGACGCCCTCTACCGCTCGCTGCGCCGCATGGCCCCGCTGTTCCTGCGTAAGTCCGCGGCGCCGGTGGTCCTCCAGGGCCCGGGTCGCGCCCCGGTCACCGTCACCCGTGGGGCCGTGGCGCTGCGGGCGCCCGTCACGGTGACCGGCGAGGTCGGGGAGCTCCTCCTCTGGGCCTCGGGCCGGGACGCCGTCCACGTGGAGCTCGACGGCGACGCGTCGGCGGCCGTGCGCACCGCCCTCTGATGCGCTCCGGCCCGCGGCCACGGGCCGGCGCATCGTCCACTACACTGGCGGGCACAGGCGTCGACCCGGCCATCACCGGCGAGCCTCCGGAAGAACGGGCCGCACGGCCCCAGTAGAACCGGACGGGTAAGCCCGTCACAGCAGTCATCAAGCGGCCGGCACCCCGGGGACCTCCCGACGCCGGCAAGCAAGGTGGTACCGCGTCCGCGGCCGGCCGGAGGGTCGGGCCCTCGGGCGTCCTTGCACGGAACCGACGCCCCGGACGCAAAGGACCCCCGTGTACCCCCTCGCCTCCTCCGCCCCTGACGGCCGCACCCCCGCCTCCCCGCGCTTCCCGGAGATCGAGCGCCGCATCCTGGCGTACTGGGACGAGGACGGCACCTTCCAGGCCTCGATCGACCAGCGTCCCGCCTTCAACGAGGACGGCTCGCAGAACGAGTTCGTCTTCTACGACGGCCCGCCCTTCGCCAACGGCCTGCCGCACTACGGCCACCTGCTCACCGGGTACGTCAAGGACCTCGTGGCCCGCTACCAGACGCAGCAGGGCCGCCGCGTGGAGCGCCGCTTCGGCTGGGACACCCACGGCCTGCCCGCCGAGCTCGAGGCGATGAAGCAGCTGGGCATGACGGACAAGTCCGAGATCGAGGCCATGGGCATCGACAAGTTCAACGACGCCTGCCGCTCCTCGGTCCTGAAGTACACGGACCAGTGGCAGGACTACGTGACCCGCCAGGCCCGCTGGGTCGACTTCGAGAACGACTACAAGACCCTCACCCCGGACTTCATGGAGTCCGTGATCTGGGCCTTCTCCGAGCTGCACCGCAAGGGCCTGACCTACCGCGGCTTCCGCGTCCTGCCCTACTGCTGGAACGACGAGACCCCGCTGTCCAACCACGAGCTGCGCATGGACGACGACGTCTACAAGATGCGCCAGGACCCCTCGGTCACCGTCACGTTCCCGATCACCGGCCTCCCGGCGGACCCCGCCCTCGTGCCCGACGGCGGCGCCGACGCGGCGCTCGCCGCGCACCTGGCCGGCGTCCACGTCCTGGCCTGGACCACCACGCCCTGGACGCTGCCGACCAACGCGGCCCTCGCCGTCGGCCCCCAGATCCAGTACGCCGTGGTGCCGGCCGGCCCCGAGGGCGCGACCGCGGACGGGGACCGCTTCCTCCTGGCCGTGGACCTGGTGGGCGCCCACGCCAGGGAGCTCGGCTACGCCGATGCCGACGCCGCCCGCGCCGCGGTCACCGAGACGATCCCCGGCGCCCGCCTCGGCGGCCTGGCCTACGCGCCGCTGTTCACGGACGTGTTCGACGCCCACCGCGGGGAGACCTTCACCGTCAACGGCCGTGACCTCGGCGTCGAGGGCGCCCACCGCATCCTCGTGGACGACTACGTCTCCACCGAGGACGGCACCGGCGTGGTCCACCAGGCGCCGGCCTACGGTGAGGACGATCAGCGCGTGTGCGAGGCCAACGGCATCCCCGTGCTGCTCTCCGTGGACTCCGGTGCCCGGTTCCTGCCGCTGTTCGCCCGCGAGGACGTCGGGCGCGGCGACCTGCGCGAGATCGCCGGCGTGCAGGTCTTCGAGGCCAACCGCACGATCATCCGCGCCCTGCGCGCCCTGGGCCGCGTGGCCCGCGAAGCCTCCTACGAGCACTCCTACCCGCACTGCTGGCGGTGCCGCACGCCCCTGATCTACCGCGCGGTGACGTCCTGGTACGTCAAGGTCACCCAGATCAAGGAGCGCATGCTCGAGCTGAACGAGGAGATCACCTGGATCCCCGGCAACGTGAAGCACGGGCAGTTCGGCACGTGGGTCGCCAACGCGCGCGACTGGTCCATCTCCCGCAACCGGTACTGGGGCTCGCCCATCCCGGTGTGGGAGTCCGACCACCCCGACTTCCCCCGCCAGGAGGTCTACGGCTCGCTCGCGGAGATCGAGGAGGCCTTCGGCCGCCTGCCGCGCAACGCCCAGGGCGAGGTGGACCTGCACCGCCCGTGGGTGGACGACCTCACCCGCCCCCACCCGGACCCCGAGGCCGCCGCGGCCGGTGCGGTCATGCGCCGGGTCGAGGACGTGCTGGACGTCTGGTTCGACTCCGGCTCCATGCCGTACGCCCAGGTGCACTACCCGTTCGAGCGCGCGGACTGGTTCCCCACGCACAACCCGGCGGACTTCATCGTGGAGTACATCGGCCAGACGCGCGGCTGGTTCTACACCATGCACATCCTGGCGACCGCCCTGTTCGACCGGCCGGCCTTCTCCCACGTGATCTCGCACGGCATCGTGCTCGGCTCGGACGGACAGAAGATGTCCAAGTCGCTGCGCAACTACCCAGACGTCACGGAGGTCCTGGACCGCGACGGCGCGGACGCCATGCGCTGGTTCCTCATGGCCAGCCCCATCCTGCGCGGCGGCAACCTGATCGTCACCGAGGACGGCATCCGCGAGGGCGTCCGCCAGGTGCTGCTGCCGGCGTGGAACGCCTACCACTTCTTCACCCTGTACGCGAACACCGCGCACGACGGCGGCGCCCGCCCCGAGGGGTACCGCGCGCAGGAGCGGCACACCGCCGAGGACCCCCTGGACCAGTACATCCTGGCCGCCACGGGCCGCATGCTGCGGGAGGTCAAGGCCGGCCTGGACGCCTACGAGGTCTCGGACGCCACGGACGCGCTGCGCGGCTTCATGGACACCCTGACCAACTGGTACATCCGCCGGTCCCGTGAGCGGTTCTTCGACGAGGACACCGTCGCCTTCGACGTCCTCTACACCGTCCTGGAGGCCTTCACCCGGGCCGCCGCACCACTGATGCCGCTGATCGCCGAGGAGATCTGGCGCGGCCTCACCGGCGGCCGCTCGGTCCACCTGACCGACTACCCGGACGCCGACCTGTTCCCCCACGGGCCCGAGGCGGACTCCCTCGTGGCCCGCATGGATGCCGTGCGCCGCATCAGCTCGGCCGGCTCGGCCCTGCGCAAGGGGGCCGGGCGCCGGGTGCGCCTGCCACTGCCCCGCCTGTCCGTCGTCGTCCCGGACGCGGCGGGCCTCGAGGGCACCTACGCCCGCATCGTGGCGGACGAGCTGAACCTCAAGGACGTCGAGCTCACCGAGCTCTCGGAGGAGGCGATCGCCCGCTACGGCATCGGCACGGAGCTGAAGCTGAACTTCCGCGAGCTCGGCAAGGCGTTCGGCAGGCAGGTGCCGCTCGTGAAGCAGGCGGTCGACGCCGGCGCCTACGAGGAGACGGCCGAGGGCCTGGCGGTCACGCTCGCCGACGGCGAGACCGTGACCCTGGCCCCCGCGCTCTACGAGCTGCGCACCGTCTCCACCGGTGCCCCCGAGGGGACCACGGTGGGCGTGCTGCCCGGCACCGCCGGCTTCCTCGTCCTGGACACGCAGGTCACCGCGGAGCTGGCCGCCGAGGGCACCGCCCGGGACGTGGTCCGCGCCGTCCAGGCGGCCCGCAAGGACGCCGGCCTGGACGTCTCCGACCGCGTGCGCACGCGGATCGAGGGCCCCACCGCCGTGGTGGCGGCGCTCGAGGCCCACCGCGGCCTCGTGGCGGAGGAGACCCTCACGGTGGACCTGGAGCTCGTGGACTCCGGCGCGGCCGACCCGCGCAAGGACCCGGCCGACGACGCCATGAAGACCGTGGCCGTCACCGTCGCGAAGGCGGACGCGTGATGCGCGGGGACGTCCCGGGCACGGTCGAGGAGGTCTACCGGGACCTGCTCGCCCGCGCTCCGGAGAACAAGATGCAGCCGCGGCTCGAGCCGATGCGGCGCGTGCTCGCGCTGCTCGGCGACCCGCAGCACGCGGCCCCGGTGATCCACCTGACCGGCACCAACGGCAAGACGTCCACGGCGCGGATGGTCGAGGCCGTCCTGCGCGCCTACGGGCTGCGCACCGGGCGCTACACCTCGCCGCACCTGCAGCGCGTCACGGAGCGGATCAGCATCGACGGCGCCCCCGTCGCCGACGAGACCTTCGTGCGCGTGTGGGGGGAGATCCTCCCGATCGTGCAGACCGTGGACGCGGAGCTCGAGGCGGCGGGCGAGGTCCCGCTGACGTACTTCGAGGCGGTCACCACGCTGGGCTTCGCGGTGTTCGCGGACGAGCCCGTCGAGGTCGTCGTCCTCGAGGTGGGCCTCGGGGGCGTGACGGACGCGACCAACGTCGCGGACGCCGTCGTCTCCGTGGTCACCCCCATCTCCCTGGACCACACGGACCTGCTGGGGGAGACCGAGGCCGAGATCGCCGAGGAGAAGGCCGGCATCATCAAGCCCGGCGGCGCCCTCGTCTCCGCCGCCCAGGAGCGCGACGCCGCCCAGGTGCTGCTCGAGGCGGCCCGAGCGGCCGACGTGCCGTTCCGCTTCGAGGGCGTCGAGTTCGGCGTGCTCGAGCGCTCCCTGGCCGTGGGCGGCCAGCAGGTGTCCGTGCGTGGCCTCGCGGCCGAGTACCGGGACCTGTTCCTGCCGCTGCTCGGGGAGCACCAGGCGCAGAACCTCGCGGTGGCCGTGGCGGCCCTGGAGATGTTCCTGGGCGGCGGCGAGCGACCGCTGGACGAGGAGCTGCTGCGCGAGGGGCTGTCCCAGGTCACCTCGCCCGGCCGGCTCGAGGTGCTGCGCACCGCCCCCACGCTCATCGTGGACGCCGCCCACAACCCGGACGGCGTGCGGGCCACGGCCCGCGCGGTGCAGGAGGCGTTCGGCTTCACCCGCCTCTCGCTGGTCGTCGGGATCCTCCAGGAGAAGGACGCGCCGGGCATGCTCGCGGCGCTCTACCGGGCGTTCGGCGACGACGTGGAGGACCTCGCGGTGACGCAGTCCTCCTCGGCCCGCGCCATCCCGGCCGGGGAGCTGGCCCGCATGGCCGTCGACGCCGGCTGGCCCGAGGATGACGTGTACGCCACCGAGTCCGTGCCGGACGCCCTGGAGTGGGCGGTCGGCCGCGCGGAGGCCCTGGAGACGAGCGCGGACGAACTGGCCTCCGGCACCGGCGGCGGCGTGCTCGTGCTCGGCTCGATCACCCTGGCCGCGGAGGTCCGCACCCTCGTGGGCGAGCCCCGCCACGCCGGCCCCGTCACCGTGGCCGCCCGCGGCCTCGACCCCGCCGACCTGCTCGACGCCGTCGGGCTGGCGGACGCCGACGAGGACGACCTGGACCCGGAGATCCTCGAGCTGCTCGAGGACCGCGACGACGCCGGCGCCCGCCGCCGGCCGGAGGAGGACCGATGACCCCCGACCAGCCGGAGACCGGAGGCGCCACGGAGCAGGGGCGCTTCGGCGACGAGTCCTGGCGCCCCGCGCGTGAGACGCGAGCCCAGCGGCAGTGGCGCCCCGGCACTCGTCGGCGCCGCCGCTCCGTGCGCGCCCTGTTCACCTCCACGATCCTCATGCTCGAGGCGGTGCTCATCTTCTTCCTCGGGCTCATGCTGTTCGGCATGCACCGGGACGAGCCGGGCGCCTGGTGGTTCGTGGCGGGCTACTCCGCGCTGGCCGTCGTCGCGGTGCTGACCTGCGCCCTGGTGCGCAAGCCCGTCGGCATCGCGATCGGCTGGGCGATCCAGGCCGTCCTGCTGGCCTCCGGCTTCTGGGAGTACTCGATGTTCGTGGTGGGGGCCCTCTTCGCGCTGACGTGGGCGTACGCCGTGATCAAGGGCGGTGCCATGGACGTCGAGAACGCCCACCGGGACCGCCTCGAGGCCGCCTGGGAGGCCGAGCACGGACGCTGAGACCCGGGCCCCACTAGGTGTTGTGGGTCATGAGGTTCTTGACATGGGCACCGGGCTGAGATGAGACGAGCGGGCCTCTCCCGCAGGATGGAAGTTCCTACACCACCGACCTGCCCGAAAAGACCCACTCATGACTCACGCTAACGCACCCCTGACCCCCACCGGCCGACTCAGGATGGTCCACCGCCACCTGCACGACGGGATCCCACAGGCGCACGTGGCCGCCGAGTTCCGGGTGAGCCGGCCCACGGTGGCCACCTGGGTCGCCCGCTACCGCGCCCAGGGAGAAGCCGGCCTTCAGGACCTGCCCAGCCGGCCGCACCGTTCACCTGCCCAGCTCGATCCGGTCCTGGTCGCCCAGATCCACGCCCTGCGGCGGGAGCGCAAGTGGTCCGCACGGCGCATCCATCACCACCTCGTCTCTGAAGGCCACCAGCTGTGCCTCCGAACGGTGGGGAGGTGGCTGCACCGGCTGGGCATCTCCCGGTTGCCAGACCTCGCGCCCACGGGTGAGGACCTGCGCCAACGACCCCAGAAGATCACCGCGAGAGGGCCGGGGCACATGGTGCACCTGGACGTGAAGAAGATCGGGCGCATCCCCGAGGGGGGCGGCTGGCGTGCTCACGGCCGGGACTCCGAGAACGCGCGAGCAGCCAAGCGCGGGCCTGGCCGACGGGTCGGGTACACCTACCTGCACTCGGCGATAGACGGGTTCACCCGGCTGGCCTACACCGAAGCGTTGGAGGACGAGCGGGCGGCCACGACCGTGAGCTTCTACTGCCGGGCGAGGGCGTTCTTCGCCGCCCACGGCATCCGGATCGACAGGGTGATCACGGACAACGGCAACAACTACCGGGCCGCGGACTTCACCGCGAAGGTGGTCTCGCTCGGAGGCCGGCACCACCGGATCCGACCCTACACCCCGCGTCACAACGGGAAGGTGGAGCGGTACAACCGGCTGATGGTGGACGAGGTCCTCTACGCCCGCCCCTACACCTCAGAGCAAGCTCGGCGTGAGGCCCTGGCGGTGTGGGTGAACCACTACAACTACCATCGGCCTCATACCTCCTGCGGAGACGCTCTGTCGCGCGTCAGACTTAGTGGCAGGGCCGTTATGTAGGTCCTGAAGGAGAGTCAGTCATGGGTAGACCACCCTCGATTCCGGCGGAGAAGAAGACCCGGATAGTGCTGAGCGTGCTGGCCGGCGAGATGTCCATCGCCGAAGCGGCACGCAAGGAGAAGGTCAGTGAGCAGTCCATCGGACGGTGGAAGGCCGAGTTCCTGGAAGCCGGCAAGACCGCCCTGGTGGCCGGCAGGTCCGGACCATCCTCCCGAGAGGAACAGCTGGAGGCCGAGGTCGCCGAGCTGACCCAGGCCTTGGGCGAGGCACACCTGGAAGCCAGGGTGTGGAAGAAGTCCGCGGAGGGCCGGCTGGGCCCTTCGAGGACCTCGAGGTGATCCGCGTGGAAGCGGGCATGTCGACCGCGAGGTTCTGCCAGCTCTTCGACATGCCCGAGCGGACCTGGCGCCGCTGGCAGGCCAAGGCCCGCACCGGGACGGCGGTGAAGGGACCGTGGCCGCAACCGGGACGGCAGGCCGCCAGGGAACTGGTGGTCAAGCACGCGCTGGCCCATCCGGCGTGGGGGCATCGGAAGATCTGGGCAATGGTCCGCCACGACGGGCATGTGGTTTCCGAGGCGACCGTGCTGCGGATCCTGCGCGACGAGGGGCTGATTCTGCCCGCGCAGTACCAACGGGAGCGACGGAAGCTGGCCGAGCGGCGCAAGGCCGCGTTCGCCACCGAGCCCTCAGGCCCGAACCAAGTCTGGCAGCTGGACTTCAGCGAGTTCGAGACCACCACCGGAGGGACCTGGCGGCTGGCCGGGTGCCGGGACTACTGGTCCAAGTACGAGCACCCCTTCCACGTTTCGCCCACCGGGAACCAGCACGACGCGATCGACGCGATCGAGTTGGCCCTGGCCGACTACGAGGCCATGTTCGGTCACCCGCTGGTCGAGGCCTGCCCGGTCGATCCCGAGACCGGTGAGCTGTTGCCCGTGGTGACCATCGTGACGGACAACGGCGGGCCGTTCCGGTCCTTCCGCTTCGAGTCCTTCATCGCCGCCCACCCCGAGCTACACCACGTGCGCACCCGAGTGAAGACCCCGGGGCAGAACGGGTCCCGTGAACGCGGCTTCGGCACGCTGAAGTACGAACGGCTCTACCTGGACGAGATTGACGACGCGATCGTGCTCGCCGAGCGGGCCGAAGACTACCGGATCGAGTACAACGAGCTCCGGCCCCACGAGGCCATCTCATGGAACCGGCCCAAGGAGGTGCACCTGGGCCTGGCCGACCCCACCACCCCGACATTCAAAACCAAGGAAATCCTGCCAACTACTTGACGCGGGACAGCTCCTCCGGCCTCACTGGCACCGACCCGAGTCAACAACGTCATGCCCTCCTACACCTAGCCACGCTAGAACTTTTTCAGAGGCCCACCAAGGTCGCCGACACCCAGCGACACACTTGTCAAACTGTGACGTGACATCTGGTATTTGTGTCGCGGCGTCCGCACGTCGTCCCCGCGTGCCAGTAGCGACACCGTGACCTCTCGGACAGCACGGATCCGGTGCACCCCGCAGGGTGCACCGGATCCGTGGATGGTGTTGGTCTGTCGTCGTGGCCTGTCAGGCCTCGACCGGTTGGGTGTGCGCCTGGCTCCGCTCGGCGGCCCGCACCTGCAGCTCGCGGCGCACCGCCCACACGATCAGGGCGATCCAGGCGAGGAAGATGCCGGTCAACAGCACGGTCCCGGCGGAGCCGAACAGCGCCTGGCCGGTGTCGGTGTTGACGAGGGTGCGGGAGTTGGTCCAGATGATCAGCCCGCCGGCGGCCACAGCCAGGATGCGCGGGGCCAGGTGGCGCACCAGCCAGGCGGCGATCGGGGCGGCGATCACTCCGCCGACCAGCAGTGCCAGGACCCAGGCGAAGTCGATGCCGGCGGCCCCGAGCCCGGTGAGGAAGCCCAGGGAGGCGCCCAGGGCGACGACGAACTCGGAGGTGTCGATGGAGCCGACGACCTTGCGCGGGGCGATCTTGCTCGAGGCCAGCAGGGTCGGGGTGCCCACCGCGCCCCACCCGCCGCCGCCGATGGCGTCCAGCGCCCCGGCGACCACGGCTAGGGGCACGAGCAGGCGCTTGCGCAGGGTGCCGGTGAACACCGGCCGGGAGGTGGGCAGGCGCAGGAACCGGTAGAGGACGTAGATGCCCAGTCCCAGCAGGATGGTGGAGACGATCGGTTTGGCGGCGTCGCCGTCCAGGCCGACGAGGACGTGGGCGCCGAAGAACGCGGTGATCCCGCCGGGCACGGCCATGATCCCGACCACCCGCCAGTCGACGTTGCCGAACTTCCAGTGCGCGGCTCCCGAGGCCAGGGTGGTGCCGACCTCGGACAGATGCACGATGGCCGAGGCCGAGGCTGGGGCGATCCCGGCCAGCAGCAGCAGGGAGGTGGAGGTCACCCCGTAGGCCATGCCCAGGGAACCGTCGACGAGCTGGGCGAAGAAGCCGATCACGGCCAGGACGATGAGAGCACGCACGGTGCGCCTTTCTGAAGAGGGACAAGAATGACGAAGATTGCTACGCCCGTGCCGGGCCGAGTGGGCCCAGGCTAGGGCGGAGGTGACCGACCGCGCAGGATGCGACGGGTGGAGTACTTCGGTGACGGCCCATGTCAGGGCCGTGGATATCGGCAGCGGAAGAGCGCATCATGCGCGCGCACTGCCGGGGTGGTTGCGTCTCAGCGGGAGTTCTGGGCCGCGACCGTCGCGGTGATCACCGGCTTCCGACGAGTACGGCGGTCTTCGACGGCCGGTGGGTGCTGCCCACGACGGCGACCACCGATAACGGGGCGCTCCGGGGAGGAGCCGGTACGGAAGAGGATGTCATCGTGCGGGGCCTTCCGGTCGGGAGAGAAAAGCTGTGCCGTGCCGCCACACCGCCGTTGTCGCGGGATGGCCGGCCCTGGTGCGGTCGGCGGCACACCGCTCACGCTAGAGCTTCCCGCCCTGCCTCGAGAAGACCCGGACACACAGAGACACAAGCCGGACTCCCGGCGACGCAAATGTCAAATGTTACGAAAGTCTTGGAGGTGTGGTGGCCGGGTCGTACGGTCAAGCCATGTTCGTCGACTCGATGCATTGTTGTAGCTCGTCACGAATGTCCTGACGGCCCCACCGCAGGGCATCGTCACCGCAGCTTCCTCCTTTTCCTCATCTTCCCGGCTTCGCCCGCTCTCTTTGACGTACCCGAACACTCTTCGAGGACCTCCCATGGCTCTGCCGCTCATTTCTGCCACTAGCTGTTGTGGGTCATGAGGTTCTTGACATGGGCACCGGGCTGAGATAAGACGAGCGGGCCTCTCCCACAGGATGGAAGTTCCTCAACAACCCACCTGCCCGAAAAGACCCGCTCATGACTCACGCTAACGCACCCCTGACCCCCACCGGCCGACTCAGGATGGTCCACCGCCACCTGCACGACGGGATCCCGCAGGCACACGTGGCCGCCGAGTTCCGGGTGAGCCGGCCCACGGTGGCCACCTGGGTCGCCCGCTACCGCGCCCAGGGAGAAGCCGGCCTTCAGGACCTGCCCAGCCGGCCGCACCGTTCACCTGCGTGGGTGAACCACTACAACTACCATCGGCCTCATACCTCCTGCGGAGACGCTCCTCCGGCCTCACTGGCACCGACCCGAGTCAACAACGTCATGCCCTCCTACAACTAGGGTGGGGCGGGAACCGGACCGCGCTCGCGGCCGTCCGACGACGCTAGGAGCACACCCCATGACGCACCACACCGAAGAGACCCTCGTCCTCATCAAGCCGGACGGGGTGGCCCGCAACCTGGTCGGCGAGATCCTCGCGCGCATCGAGCGCAAGGGCTACGTGATCGCCGATCTGAAGATGCTCACGCCCACCCGCGCCATGCTGGAGCGCCACTACGAGGAGCACCAGGGCAAGCCGTTCTTCGAGCCGCTGGTCGCGTTCATGGCCTCCGGCCCCGTGGTGGCCGCGCGCGTCACGGGCGATTCGGTGATCGAGGGCTTCCGCTCGCTGGCCGGCAAGACCGATCCCACCGTGGCCGCCCCGGGCACCATCCGCGGCGACCTGGGCCGGGACTGGGGCGAGGCCGTCCAGAAGAACCTCGTCCACGGTTCGGACTCGACCCTCTCGGCCGAGCGCGAGCTCGCGATCTGGTTCGGCTGAGCCCGTTCCGGGCCCGCACGACGGCGGCCGGTCACCCTGGTGGGGTGACCGGCCGCCGTCGTCGCGTCCGGTGGGGGAGCGCGGGCTCAGTCGATCCCGATGACCCCGAGGCCCAGTTCCAGCAGGATCGAGGCGAACACCAGGACGTAGAGGAGCACGATCACGGGCCAGGCCAGCTCCCGGGCGAGTCGGACGAGGCCGGCCGGGGCCGGCAGCGTGCCGGTCTGCAGGTTCCGGGACGTCACGAGCACGAGCTGGGCGATGACCATGGCCCACACGATCATGCAGTAGAGGCAGAGCGTGCCGATGCTGTAGACGGCCGAGTACCAGAGCCACACGCAGAATGCGAAGCCCGCCAGGATCCCCGCGTTCATCAGCAGCCAGTACCAGCGGGCGAAGCGGGCGCCGGCGAGCAGGGACACCGCCACGGTGATGAGCACGGAGAACGCGACCACGCCGATGTACGTGTTCGGGAAGCCGAAGGTGTGGGCCTGCCACGACTGCATCACCTGGCCGCAGGACACCCACGGGTTGAGGTCGCAGGACGTGCGGTGCGTCGGGTCAGCGGTGAGGAGGGCGCGCTCGACGATGATGATGATCGTGGCCGTCAGCGCCACGAGCG
The DNA here is from genome assembly GCF_054960655.1 of Micrococcus sp. PSi08. Classification (NCBI taxonomy): domain Bacteria; kingdom Bacillati; phylum Actinomycetota; class Actinomycetes; order Micrococcales; family Micrococcaceae; genus Micrococcus; species Micrococcus sp. PSi08. The sequence goes on from NZ_JBHNYP010000010.1 coordinate 28,848, forward strand.
AGGTGATCAGGAGCAGCGCCGCCGTGCCCGCGGGCCGGGCGTACCAGGTGAGCCGGGCCTCCTCGGCGGGGACGTCGTCGGCAGGGGAGAGGCGGACGTCGTCCGTCAGCGGGGTCGCAGGCATGGACACGATTCTAGGCGCGCGCCCGGGGCGGATGTGAGACAATCGGCCCTGGCCGTCCCGTGGCCACACCGCGGGGCAGCCCGCTGCGCGCCCGACGTCGGGCCGCCGCCGAGGCGCCCCCGCGTCGAGCATCGTGCGGGAGGTGGACGCCGGGCCCCGCCCGTGTGCGTCCGTGCGCCGGCCGGCGGACGGCACGTGACGCCCAGGCCCCGATCTCGAGGGCGCAGCGGTTCCGCGCCGGCCCCTGACGGTCGACGCGGTCCACCCGATGACTTCTCGGAGTCCGCCTCCCGGCGCACCCGTGGCGCACGGCGCCCGGGGCAACGCGGCCGGCGGCGGACGCGGACACGCCGGGCGGCGGCGAGTGTGGCGTCGTCGGTCGGCGGGAGGTGCTGCCATGGCGGCCAACAACGAGGACACGACCCGCGCAGACGAACGCGCGGAGGAGACGGCCGGGCAGGCCGTGACGCAGACCGCGGCGGACACCGCCGCCGCGGACCCGGCCGAGGAGCCGAGCGCGCCGACGCTGCAGGTCGACCCGACCGACCCGTTCGCCGTGCCGGCGAACCTGATCGAGGTCCTGCGCACCGAGACCACGTCCCGGCAGCGCTCCGAGGACGAGGACGACCCGGGGACCTCCGGGCGTCCGCGCCGTCGTCGCCCCTCCCGCGAGGGCGGCCACGCGGAGGAGGGTGCCGCAGCCGCGTCGTCGGACGCCGAGGACCGGGCCGAGGGCGCCGTGGTCTCCCGGCGGCGCCGCCGACGCCGCCGCGGCGAGGTGGACATGGAGCTCGACGGCGGCGAGGCCGGCGATCCCGAGCACACCGTCACCCGCGTGCGCGCGCCGCGCCAGGCCGTCGGCACCGCCTCGGACACCGTCCAGAGCGTCAAGGGCTCCACCCGGCTCGAGGCGAAGCGCCAGCGCCGCCGCGACTCCCGCTCGGGCGGGCGTCGCCGCACCGTGATCACCGAGGCCGAGTTCCTGGCCCGCCGCGAGGCCGTGGACCGCAAGATGCTGGTGCGCCAGCGCGACCAGCGCATCCAGATCGCCGTGCTCGAGGACGGCGTGCTGGCCGAGCACTTCGTCTCGCACACCACGCAGGACTCGATGATCGGCAACGTGTACCTGGGCAAGGTCCAGAACGTGCTGCCGTCCATGGAGGCCGCGTTCGTGGACATCGGCCGCGGACGCAACGCCGTGCTCTACGCGGGCGAGGTCAACTGGGACGCCGCCCAGCTGGACGGCAAGCCGAGGAAGATCGAGAACGCGCTCAAGTCCGGCGACACCGTGCTCGTCCAGGTCACCAAGGACCCGGTGGGCCACAAGGGCGCCCGTCTGACCAGCCAGGTCTCCCTGCCCGGCCGCTACCTCGTGTACGTGCCGGGAGGCTCGATGACCGGCATCTCCCGCAAGCTGCCGGACGTGGAGCGCTCGCGTCTGAAGAAGATCCTCAAGGACCACCTGCCGCAGGACGCCGGCGTGATCGTGCGCACCGCGGCCGAGGGCACCTCCGAGCAGGAGCTGCAGAACGACATCAACCGTCTGCGCGCCCAGTGGGAGGGCATCCAGGAGAAGGCGTCCGGCACCAAGGTGCTCGCCCCCGAGCTGCTCTACGCCGAGCCGGACCTGACCATCAAGACGGTCCGCGACGTCTTCAACGAGGACTTCTCCGCCATGCTCGTGCAGGGCGAGGCCACGTGGGACAACATCGAGGCCTACGTGACCTACGTGGCCCCGCACCTGCTGGACCGGTTGCACCACTGGGTGCCGGAGGACCACGACGGCGAGGACCTGTACGCCACCCACCGCGTGGACGAGCAGCTCCACAAGGCGCTCGAGCGCAAGGTGTACCTGCCCTCCGGCGGCTCGCTCGTGATCGACCGCACCGAGGCCATGACCGTGGTGGACGTGAACACCGGCAAGTTCACGGGCTCCGGCGGCAACCTCGAGGAGACCGTCACCAAGAACAACCTCGAGGCCGCCGAGGAGATCGTCCGGCAGCTGCGCCTGCGGGACATCGGCGGCATCATCGTCATCGACTTCATCGACATGGTGCTCGAGGCCAACCGCGACCTCGTGCTGCGCCGTCTCGTGGAGTGCCTGGGCCGGGACCGCACGAAGCACCAGGTCGCCGAGGTGACCTCGCTCGGCCTGGTCCAGATGACGCGCAAGCGCATGGGCACCGGGCTCGTGGAGGTGTTCTCGGAGACCTGCGAGCACTGCGCCGGCCGCGGCATCATCATCAAGGACACCCCCGTCGAGCGGGGCCGCTCCGGCGGTGAGCAGCGCGGCGAAGCGGAGGGCCGCCGTCGTCGCCGGCGCCGGGGCAACGGCGAGGGCGAGCACGCCCACGCCGCCGCGGCCACGACGACGGGCGCCGAGCACGTCGACTCCGAGGACGAGCGGCAGCGCCGTGAGCGGGCCGAGGCCGCCCGGGTCGCCCTGCACTCGATCGCGAAGGCCTCCGGCAAGGTGGCCGAGGACGAGACCCCCGCGCAGGAGCCCGCCCCCGCCGAGCAGGCGGCGGACGCCGCCGAGGACTCAGTGGCCGAGGCCGTCGAGGCTGCGTCGGCCGGGCCCGCGAAGGCCGGGCAGCCGGCCGGGGCGGACGAGGAGGAGACGCCGCGTCGCCGGCGCCGTCGGGGCCGCCGCCGCGGCCGGGGCCGCACCGAGGAGTCGGGGGACACCGGCGCCGAGGTCGCGGGCTCTGAGGATGCCGCGCGGTCACACGACGACGGCCCCGCCGAGTCCGCCGATCAGCCCCGTCAGACGGAGGAGGAGGCCGAGCCGGCCGCCGCCGAGGCCCCCGAGCACCAGGACCCGGTCGCGCAGGCCGAGGAGGCCGAGTCCCCGGAGGACGCGGACGCGCAGGACGACCGTCCCCGCCGCTCCCGGCGTCGCCGGGGTGGCCGTGGGCGGTCCCGCCGAGGTGGCGAGGCGGCCTCGACCGAGGCCGACGCCGAGGACCAGGGCGCCGAGCGCGCGGCGTCGTCGCGGCACGTCGCCGCGGACGCTGAGTCTTCGGCGGCCGTGACCGCCGAGGACGCATCGGAGCCCGTGCCTGCCGAGGATGCCCCGGCGCCCGTGCCCGCCGAGGATGCCCCGGCGCCCCGGCGCCGCCGGTCCCGCCGGGCCTCGAGCGACGGCGTCGTCCGTCCGGCCGCCGGTGCGGACGCGTCCACCGAGCGGGCGGCCGACCGCACGGACGCGGCTCCGGTGGAGACCACCGAGCCCTCGCCCGAGGAGTCCACGGACGCCACCGAGGTCCACGAGCAGCCCGCCGCCCCGGCCGCTGTCGAGGAGGCCGTGATGGTGGAGCCTGCGGCGACCGAGCCGACGGCGGAGCCCGCGGCGGCCGAGGCCCAGGCGGCCCCGACCGCCCCGGCGCCCGGATCGCCGCGCCGGCGCCCGCGTCGCGCCGTGTCGTCCGACGGCGTCCACGTCCAGGTCCAGGCCGCGCCCGGCGGCGCCCAGGGCGGCCGCTTCACGGCGGCCGTGGCCGAGGCGTCCACCCCCGCCGAGCCGCAGGGTGCCGCCCCGGTGATGCTCGGCGTCGGGGTGAAGGCCGCCGACCTGGCCCGGCGCGGCCGCTGACCGTCGTCGGTGCCGCCGCCCCGGGCCCGCCCCGGGCGGCGGCGACGCGCCGACACGCCTCTGTTTGGTCCGGACGCCCGGCAGCGAGTATGCTGGACCATCGGTGTTCACCGCCCGCACGCTCCCGCATGTCCCGGTGAGGGACCGCCGGACCCGGACGCAGCTGCGGTCGAGGTGCGGGCGAGCAGAACCCGATCTGATCCATTGAAACGTCGAGAGAAGTGAGTCCCAAGTGGTGTACGCGATTGTCCGCGCTGGCGGCCGCCAGGAGAAGGTTTCCGTCGGAGACCTCGTTACCCTTGACCGCGTTCCCGCTGAGACCGGTGGCTCCGTCGAGCTGCCCGCTCTGATGCTGGTGGACGGGGACGAGGTCAAGGCTGGCGCCGATGCCGCCGGTGTGAAGGTGACCGCCGAGGTCGTCTCCCACTCCCGTGGCAAGAAGGTCGTCATCATGAAGTACAAGAACAAGACCGGCTACAAGAAGCGCCAGGGCCACCGCTCTGAGCTGTCCACGGTCAAGATCACCGGGATCGCCTGAGCCGTCACCGGCACCAGCGAAACCGAGCATCCGAGAGGTTAGGCAACAGCAATGGCACATAAGAAGGCCGGCAGTTCCTCGAAGAACGGCCGCGATTCGAACCCGCAGTACCTCGGCGTCAAGCGCTACGGCGGCGAGGACGTCAACGCCGGCGAGATCATCGTCCGCCAGCGTGGCACCAAGTTCCACCCGGGCCGCAACGTCGGCCGCGGCAAGGACGACACCCTCTTCGCGCTGTCCGCGGGCTCCGTGGCCTTCGGCCAGCGCCGCGGCCGCAAGGTCGTGGACATCGTCCCCGCCGCGGAGTGATCTGACACTCGTGCGGTCTGCGTGCGGACCCTCGCCCGGCGAGGACACCCGCACCCCCTGACGCCCCGGCGGGGGCGGGCCCGGCATCCACCGGACCCGCCCCCGCCGTCGGCGTCTCCGGCCCCTGGGCCGTCTGAGTCCGATCCCTCCAGCCCCTAGGAGCACTCCCATGGCAGCCTTCGTGGACCGCGTGGTCCTCCACCTCACCGCCGGCAACGGCGGGCACGGGTGCGTCTCCGTGCATCGCGAGAAGTTCAAGCCCCTGGGTGGCCCCGACGGCGGCGACGGCGGCGACGGCGGCGACATCACCCTCGTGGTGGACTCGCAGACCACCACGCTGCTGGACTACCACCACGCTCCGCACCGGTCCGCCGAGAACGGCCAGCCGGGCATGGGCGACCATCGCGAGGGCAAGAACGGCCAGTCGCTCGTGCTCCCCGTGCCGGACGGCACGGTGGTCAAGGACGAACAGGGCAACATCGTGGCCGATCTCGTGGGGGAGGGTGCGACCTACGTCGCCGCCGCCGGCGGTCAGGGCGGCCTCGGCAACGCGGCTCTGGCCTCCATGAAGCGCAAGGCGCCCGGCTTCGCGCTGCTCGGCCTGCCGGGGGAGAGCCGGGACCTGACGCTCGAGATCAAGACCGTGGCGGACGTCGCGCTCGTGGGCTTCCCCTCGGCCGGCAAGTCCTCCCTCATCGCGGCCCTGTCTGCGGCCCGTCCCAAGATCGCGGACTACCCGTTCACCACGCTCGTGCCCAACCTCGGGGTCGTGCAGGCCGGCGACGTGCGCTTCACCGTGGCCGACGTCCCGGGCCTGATCCCCGGTGCCTCGGAGGGCCGCGGCCTCGGCCTGGAGTTCCTGCGCCACGTCGAGCGCTGCGCCGCGCTCGTGCACGTCCTCGACTGCGGCAGCCTCGAGTCCGACCGCGACCCGATCGCCGACTTCGAGGCCATCGAGGCCGAGCTCGAGGCCTACGCGGTGGAGCCCGTCTTCTCCCAGGGCGGGGAGGGCGTCGTGCCGCTGAACGAGCGGCCCCGCCTCATCGCCCTGAACAAGACCGACCTGCCCGACGGCGCCGCGATGGCGGACATGGTCCGCGACGAGCTCGAGGGCCGCGGCCTGCGGGTCTTCGACATCTCCGCGCTGGCCCGCGAGGGCCTGGACGCCCTCAAGTACGCCATGGCCGAGCTCGTGGCGGAGGCCCGTTCCCGGGTGGTCGAGCCCGTGCCGGCCGCGCCCGTCGAGGTGCCGCGCCGGCATCGCCGCCGCGGCGAGCGGGCCGAATTCACGATCCGCCGCGAGGAGCGCAACCTCGAGCCTCTGTTCCGCGTGCGCGGCGAGAAGCCCGAGCGGTGGGTGGCCCAGACGGACTTCCAGAACGACGAGGCGATCGGCTACCTGGCGGACCGGCTCCAGCGGGCCGGCGTCGAGGACGGCCTGTTCAAGGCGGGCGCGAGGCCGGGCGACGCCGTGGTGATCGGCGACGACGTCACGGGCGTGGTCTTCGACTGGGAGCCCACGCTGTCCGCGGGAGCCGAGCTGCTCGCCGGGCCCCGTGGCACCGACCTGCGGCTCGACGAGCGCACCCGCGCGACCCGCGCGGAGAAGCGCGCCGAGCAGGATGCCCGCCGGGCCGCCCGTGCGGCGACCCGGGCCGAGATGGAGGCCGAGCGACGCTCCGGCCTGTGGAACGACACCGACGATCGAGAGGGATGATCCATGTCCGTGCGGCGCACCGTCGTCACCCGCTATCCGACCCCCGCCACGCGCGGCTCCGAGGACCCGCGGGCCAACCCCGTGACCTCGCGGGAGACGATGCAGGCCGCACGCCGGGTGGTCGTGAAGATCGGCTCGTCCTCGCTGACCACCCCGGACGGCCTGGACGTGGAGGCCATCGACCGGCTCGTGGACGTCCTCGCCGCCGAGCGGCAGAAGGGCACCCAGGTGGTGCTCGTGTCCTCCGGCGCCATCGCGGCCGGCTTCCCCCACCTCGGGCTGGGCCGACGCCCCAAGGACACCGCCACCCAGCAGGCCTCGGCGGCGGTCGGCCAGAGCAAGCTCATGGCGCACTACACCACGAGCTTCGGCCGGCACGACACGGAGGTGGCGCAGGTGCTCCTCACCGCCGAGGAGCTCATGCGGCGCACCCAGTACACGAACGCGCACCGCGCCCTGTCGCGGCTGCTCACGCTCGACGTGATGCCGATCGTGAACGAGAACGACGCCGTGGCCACGCGCGAGATCCGCTTCGGCGACAACGACCGCCTCGCGGCCCTCACCGCCAACCTCTGCAAGGCGGACCTGCTGGTCCTGCTCTCGGACGTGGACGCCCTCTACACGGGCCACCCCTCGAACCCGGACGCACGGCGCATCCCGGAGGTCACCTCGGACGACGATCTGGCCGGCGTCGACGTGCGCGTGCCCGGTTCCGCGGGCGTGGGCACGGGCGGCATGGTGACCAAGGTGGACGCGGCCGGCATCGCGGCCACCACCGGCATCCCGACCCTGCTCACCTCGGCCGCGAACGCGGGCGCCGCGTTCGCGGGGGAGGACGTGGGCACGTGGTTCTCCGCCACCGGCCGCCGCCGGTCCGCGCGCGCGGCGTGGCTCGGCCTCACGGCGGAGGTCCGGGGCCGGCTCGTCATCGACGACGGCGCGGTGGCCGGGGCGATCGACCGCGGCCGCTCCCTGCTGGCCGCGGGCATCACCGGCTGCACGGGCGACTTCACGCCGGGCGACGTCGTCGAGATCGTGGACGCGCACGGCCGGGTGCGGGCGCGCGGCCTCGTGCAGTACTCCTCGTCGCAGCTGCCCGCCATGCTCGGGCGGACGACCGCCGACCTCCGCGAGGACCTGGGCGCGGGCTACGACGGCGTCGTCGTGCACGCCGACGACTGGGTGCGCCTGGCTCCGCCGCAGCGCTGACCGGCACGGGCTCCGGCCGCGGCGACGGACCGGGGCCTCGTGCCTCGTCCGGGGCGCTCGATAGGCTGGGGGCATGCAGACCACCGAGAGCACCGCACCCCAGGATCAGTCCGGCCGCCAGGACGCCGAGGCGCCGACGCCCGAGGTCGAGGAGGCCGTCCGCCAGCGGGCCGAGTGGGCGCGTCAGGCCGTGCCCGAGCTGGCCGTCGCCGGCCGCGCCCGCAAGGACGCCGTCCTGCGCCACATGGCCGAGGCGCTGCGCGCCAACACGGCCGCGATCATCACGGCCAACCGCGAGGACCGCAGCCGCGGCCGCGAGACCGGCACCTCGGCGGCCATGCTGGACCGCCTCAAGCTGGACGAGGCGCGCGTCGAGGCGCTGGCCCTCGCCCTGGAGACCCTGGCCGGCCTGCCGGACCCCGTGGGCACCGTGGTCCGCGGCGGCCCGCTGCCCAACGGCGTGCGGATGAGCCAGGTGCGGGTGCCCCTGGGCGTCGTGGGCGCCGTGTACGAGGCCCGTCCGAACGTCACGGTGGACATCGCCGGCATCGCCCTGAAGTCGGGCAACGGCGTGATCCTGCGCGGCGGCTCGGCCGCGGAGTCCACCAACGCGGTCCTGATCCAGGTGCTGCGCGAGGCGCTCGTGGACCAGGGCTTCGACGCCAACATCATCCAGGGCATCGACGATCTCGGACGTCCCGGCGTCGCCGCCCTGATGGCCGCCCGTGGCGCGGTGGACGTCCTCGTCCCGCGCGGCGGCCGTGAGCTGATCCAGCGCGTGGTCCGCGAGGCCCGGGTGCCCGTGATCGAGACGGGTGAGGGCAACGTGCATCTGTACGTGGACGCCTCCGCACCCAAGCAGATGGCGGTGGACATCGCGCTCAACTCGAAGACCCACCGCACCTCCGTGTGCAATGCGGCCGAGACCCTGCTGCTCCACCGGGACGCGGAGGAGGTGGGCCGAGAAGTGCTGCGCGCCCTCACCCGTGCCGGCGTGCTGCTGCACGTGGACGAGGCCGCGCGGGCCTGGCTGCCCACGCTCGCCGACCGCGGCGACCACGCCCGGGACGCCGTGGACGCCACGGAGGAGGACTGGGGCACCGAGTACCTGGACATGGAGATGGCCGTGCGCGTCGTGGACTCCCTCGACCAGGCGATCGAGCACATCGGCCGGTGGTCCACGGGCCACACCGAGGCCATCGTCACGAACGACCTGGCCGCGGCCGAGCGGTTCATCACCGAGGTGGACGCCGCGGCCGTCATCGTGAACGCGTCCACGCGCTTCACCGACGGCGGCGAGCTCGGCCTCGGCGCCGAAGTGGGCATCTCCACCCAGAAGATGCACGCCCGCGGGCCCATGGGCCTGGAGGAGCTCACGACCACCAAGTGGATCCTGCGCGGCGACGGGCAGATCCGCCGCTGAGCCGGGCTACGATGGACACCAGGACCCCTTCGGCCCGGCCCCGGCCCGGCCGTCTGACCCGCTGCACCGAGGAGCATCCATGCTGAACACCTCCCTGATCCTGGCCGCCGCCGAGGGCCACCACGTCGTCAACGAGCTGCCGATGGACCCCATCTGGTACGACCTGCTCGTCTTCGCGCTGCTGATGGCCGCCCTGGCCGCCACCATGTCCATGCGCTCCCGCGCGCTGCGCCTGCCCGAGCCCACCACCGCCGTCCAGCACCACGGCACCGGCCGCGGCTCGCACACCTCCGGTCACTGACGTCTCACCGGCCCGCCGCGTCGCCGCCTCCGCCGGGGGCGACGCGGCGGGCCGTCCGTTCGTCTCCTGAGCGCATGACCGTCGCCTCCCGCACCCCCGTCCCCGCGCCCACCGCCGGGGGCGCGCGCCGTCGTCGCCTCGGCATCATGGGCGGCACCTTCGACCCGATCCACCACGGGCACCTCGTGGCCGCCTCCGAGGTGGCCGCCGAGTTCGAGCTGGACGAGGTCGTCTTCGTCCCCACGGGCCAGCCGTGGCAGAAGTCGGACCGGCAGGTCTCCCCGGCCGAGGACCGCTACCTCATGACCGTGGTGGCCACCGCCTCCAACCCCCGGTTCACCGTCTCCCGCGTGGACATCGACCGCCCCGGCGCCACCTACACCGTGGACACGCTGCGGGACCTGCGCCGCCTGCACCCGGACGCCGAGCTGTTCTTCATCACCGGCGCGGACGCCATGGGCCAGATCCTCACGTGGAAGGACGTGGACGAACTCTGGGGCCTGGCGCACTTCGTCGGTGTCACCCGTCCCGGCCACGACCTCTCGGACATGGGCCTGGGGGATGACGTGTCCCTGATGGAGATCCCCGCCATGGCGATCTCCTCCACGGACTGCCGGGAGCGCGTCCGCCGGGGCCGGCCCGTCTGGTATCTCGTCCCGGACGGCGTCGTCCAGTACATCGCCAAGCACCACCTCTACGTCTCGGAAGAGGAGACCTCGTGACCGTTCCCCAGACCACCCTGGACGCCCTCACCACCGCCGCGGCCGCCGCCGCGGACAAGCTCGGCACGCACATCGTCGCGTTCGACGTCGCCGAGCGGCTCGGCCTGACCGACGCCTTCCTGATCGCCTCCGGCGCCTCGGAGCGTCAGGTCAACGCGATCGTCGACGGTGTCGAGGAGGCGCTGCTGAAGGACGAGCAGCTCAAGCCGCTGCGTCGCGAGGGCCGGTCTGACGGCCACTGGGTGCTGCTCGACTACGGGCACTTCGTGGTGCACGTCCAGCATCGCGAGGACCGCGAGTTCTACGCGCTGGACCGCCTGTGGAAGGACACCCCGGCGATCGACCTCGGCCTGCCGGAGGAGAGCACCCGACCGGACGCGGCCGCCCAGGACGACGGCGCCTCCGCCTCGCACGCCTCCTGAGCGCGGTCGCGAGATGCGCCTGATCCTGCTGCGTCACGGCGAGACCGACTGGAACGCCCTGGACCGCTACCAGGGGCACACGGACATCGAGCTGAACGCCGAGGGGGAGCGCCAGGCGCGCCGCGCCGCCGGCGGCCCCGTGGGCGACCTGATCGAGGTCGCGGAGGAGCTCGTGGCCGTCTGCTCCCCGCTGGCCCGGGCGCGGCGCACGGCCGAGATCGTCCTCCAGGCCCGGGTGGGCGCGGCGTCCGTGGCCGTCGACCCGGAGCTGATGGAGCTGGCCGGGGGAGAGTGGGAGGGCCTGGAGCTCAGTGCCATCGCGGAACGCTGGCCGGACGAGCACCGCCTTTGGCGGGCCGAGCCGGCGCTCGACGCCGGCCCCGTCGGCGGGGAGACCCTGCGCAGGGGCGGCGAACGGGCCCTGCGCGCACTGCGCGGCCACGTGCCCCCGCACTGGGCGGACACCCCGCGCGACGGGGGCGCCCAGACCCTGCTCGCCGTGGCCCACGGTGCGCTGATCCGCGCGGCCACGGGGCTGCTCCTCCGTCACGAGGGCGAGGCCTTCGCGGCGATGGAGCGGATCGGCAACGCCCGTGCCGCCGTGCTGCAGGGCGCGTTCACTGCCGACACCGGGGCCGAGGGCTGGGGCGACTGGACCCTCGAGGGCTACGGCATTTGAGGGCACCCCGGCCCGGACGCCGATTTGGCGCCCGCGCAGGGACCGTGTACGCTGGTCGAGTTGCCAGCGAGGCGAACGGGCCGGAAACGGCGCGTGAAGATCGCGGGTGGCGCCCACATCTGGGGGTATGGCGCAGTTGGTAGCGCGTCTGCATGGCATGCAGAAGGTCAGGGGTTCGAATCCCCTTACCTCCACCAGTCAGAAGGCCCGGTCCGTACGGACCGGGCCTTCGTCGTCGTCGGACTCCCGTGCGGGGCCGGGAGGCGACCGCCGCCCCGCGACATCACCGCGGTTCTGCACTGCGGTGATGTCGCTCCGCCGCGGTCGGTGCGGGGGACACGCCGGGGTACGCTGCGCGCTCCGCCGCCGTGAGTGCGGGTTCCACCGCACGGCCCTCCCGCGCCGAGGCGACGGCGGCCTCGAGCACCGCCATCACGGCGACGGCCTGGTCGGGGGTGGCGGCGTCGCTGCTCGCGCGGCCCAGGATCGCGTCGCGCACGCCCGCGTAGGACCGCTGCTGGGCTCCGATCGGCGCGGGGACGCGCTCGGTGTTCCCCTCCCCGTCGTGCAGGAGGATCGGGTCCGGATCGACGCCCCAGCCCTCGGCGCCGGGGAGCAGACCAGCGCGCAGCTGAACCTCCTGCCGATCCGGCAGTTCCTTCACCGCGGAGCCACGCGTGCCGTGGACCGCGAAGCGCGGGCTGCCGCCGGCCACGAGCATCGACGCCTGCAGGACCACGCGCCGGCCCGGGTACTGCAGCACGCAGTGCGCCCAGTCCTCGACCGGGGCGCCCGGACGCAGGGCCGCGAGGTCGGCGTCTACGCGTTCGGGGACACCGAAGAGCAGGAGCGCCTGGTCGACCAGGTGCGGTCCGAGGTCGAACCAGATGCCGCCCCCGGGCACCGCGGCTTCCCGCCAGCGGTCCCGGACGGTCGGGCGGAAGCGGTCGATCCGGGACTCGAGGTGGACGACGTCCCCGAGCCGGCCGGAGCGGACCAGCTCGGCGATGCCCAGGAAGTCGCTGTCGAAGCGGCGGTTCTGGAACACCCGCAGCACCCGCCCGGTCTCGACCGCGAGGTCGCGAAGCTCCCGCGCCTCGGCGAGACTCAGCGTGAAGGGCTTGTCCACCACCACGTGCCTACCCGCCCTCAGGGCCGTGCGCGCGAGCGGCGCGTGTTGGTCGTTCGGGGCGGCGATCACCACGAGGTCCACGTCGTGGCGAGCCAGGAGCTTGTCCACGTCAGGCACCACGACGACGTCCGGCAGGTCCGCGTGCACCGCGTCCGGGCGGCTCGAGACGACATGGGTGAGAGCGAGTCCCTCCGTGGCGTGGAGCAGGGGGACGTGGAACGTCTTCCCGGCGAACCCGTAGCCGATCAGGGCGGTGCGGATCGGTGCGTCGGTGGGGGGCATGCAGGACCTCCTGGTCTGGCGGCGGGCATGGGGGCGTCCCCTGCACGCTAGGCCGTGGGGCCGCGGCGGTCCATCGACGCCGCTCGGCCGGTTTGCGCGGTTGCCGCGGGCCGGGTATCCTATCCAGGTGCTCCAGCCGGTCCGCCGGAAACGGAGTCACCACCCACCTGGGGGTATGGCGCAGTTGGTAGCGCGTCTGCATGGCATGCAGAAGGTCAGGGGTTCGAATCCCCTTACCTCCACCCGTCAGAAGGCCCGGTCCGCACGGACCGGGCCTTCGTCGTTGTGGCGGCCCCGTCGTGACCCCTCTGCGCTCCGCCCCCCGCACGGCACCCCCCGCACGGCACCCCCCGCACGGCCACCCCTGCCGGTCACGACCGGGTTGCGGTCCAGCGTCGATCACGCATCGACGTCGCACAGCCCTTTCACGGCAGGCTCTCGGCGGACAGACTCGAGGCGTCTCCACCCGTGGAGCCCGGACCACCGGTGCTGCAGAGGCGGGGACCGCCACCCCTGTCCGGCCGACTCAGTGAGGATCTGCCATGTCCGTCATCCGTACCCGTCGTCCCTCCCTCCGTCACCTGCCCGCCGCCGTCGCCGCCGCCGGCCTCATCACCACCGTCGCCCTCGCCGGCCCCGCCGCGGCCTGGGACGACGCCCATGGCCCCCAGGCCGGCTACTTGCAGGCCGTCGACCACGAGAACGTCACCGCCGCCTTCTTCCAGACCTACGACGGCTACGACCCGGAGGACCTCACGCTCACGCTCACCCCGGTGGCCGAGGACGGCACCCGCCTGGAGGGCGGCCAGGAGGTGGAGTTCACCGCCCTGGACGTCATCGACGGCGGCGCGGTGGACGTCCTGGAGACCCGCCGCGCGCTCGGCGCGGCCGGTGAAGGCCTCGTGCGGTACGACGTGGAGGTGGACGGGCAGATGCTGAACATGGGCATCACGCTCCAGGCGGACGCCGACCTCGCCGACGATCAGGGGGCGGCCGTGCACTCCGTCGACGGCCCGCAGATGGCCCACCTCGGGGACCGGCCCCTGGCCTGGGACTCGGCCATGCAGTTGGCACCCGGGGTGGAGGGCGCCGAGATCGTCCACCTGGTCGCCGCGCCGACGATGGAGAACACCTACGCGGCGGTCGTGGCCGAGCCGGCCCACGGTGAGGTCTTCGCGTTCCGTGACTCGGAGCACTCCCAGCTCCGTGCCTGGTACATCCCCGAGGAGGGCTTCGTCGGCACAGACACCTTCACCGTCGACTTCCACAGCGAGCACGTCGCCCATGTCCAGACCGTCACCGTGCATGTCGGCGAGGAGATCCCCGCCGCGTACGACGGCTTCCTCGATGCCGAGGAGGGCGTTCTCAACGGGAAGCCGCTCGACCTGACCGACCCGGACACCGCCGCGGCGCTCGCCGCGTTCCGGGGCGACGAGGCCGCCCCGGCTCCGGAGGACGAGGAGGAGCAGCCCGCTCCGGTCGAGGACGACGCCGACGAGCAGCACACGACCCCGGACACCGTCGAGACGGGGCAGTCCACCGGCTGGTGGCTGGCCGGCCTCGGCGCCGCCGCCGCGGGGGTGCTGGTCGCGGCCCGCCGTCGTCTCGGCCTGACCCGCTGACGGCCCGCCGCACACGGCCCCGTCGACGCGCCGCCCCTCTCACACACAGGGGCGGCGCGTCCGTGCCGGCCTGACACGCGGCCGGCAGTCCGCGGGTCAGTCGCCGAGGCCCGCGAGCAGCAGGTCCAGTCCCTCCTCGAAGGGTGCGTCCGCATAGGGGTTCCGCGCCCCCGTCGCGCGCGTGCCCCCGCCCGCCCGGAAGGCCTCGGCGGCCGCGCCAAGCGCGGGCAGGCGCTCCTGCGCCCCCGCCACCTCGAAGATGTCGGCCGGAGCGTCGACGTCGTACGCAGACCCGTAGATGAACGACTCGAGCGCGATCACCCGGGCCAGCACCTGCTCCGGCGCCAGACCGGTCCGGGCCAGCACCGCGCACACCGTCTCGTAGACCCGCTGCGTCGACGGGGCTCCCTCGATCGGCAGGGTCGCGATGAGCGGGATCAGCGGCGGATGGGCCGCGAAGACGTCGCGGTAGGAGCGCGCCCACGCCCGCAGGGCGGCGACGACGGGCACCTCGCCCCGGATCGCGGCCTCCAGCTCGACGAGCGAGACCTCGCCCATCACGGCGTCCTGCAGCAGGACGAGCAGCTCATGCTTGCCGCTGATGTGGTTGTAGAGCGCGCTCGGCGCCACGCCCAGGCGACGGCCGACCGCCGCCATGGTGAGCCCTTCGTATCCCTCGGTGCGGGCGACCGCGAGCGCCGCGTCCGCGATCGCTTCGCGGCTCAGAGCGGGGGAGAGAGGTCGTCCGCGGCGGCGGCGCGCCCGGGGCGGTTCAGTGGTCTCGTCCATCCGGCCATTCTGACCCGTCGGACGGGCAGGAGGTGTCAGGCCGGCTACGGACCAGCCTTCCCTTCCCGGCGCGCGGCCCGTACAGTGAGCGCCGACACTCTAAATGAACGGCATTCACCCGGGCCCCGCCCGATGCCCCGTCCCCGCCAGAGGAGCACCCCATGACCACCGCCCCCGCCACCGCCGGCCGCGAGCGCCGGACGAGCGACGTCGTCGTGATCGGCGCCGGCCCGGCCGGCCTCATGGCCGCCCGCACCGCGAAGGCCCAGGGCCTGTCCGTCACCGTCCTGGAGGCTCGCCGGCGCGTCGGCGGCCGCACCTGGAACGGCCTGGTCGAGGGCGCCGACGGCAAGGACCACTTCATCGAGATCGGCGGCCAGTGGATCTCCCCGGACCAGACCCGCCTCATCTCCCTGGTGGAGGAGCTCGGCCTGCCGACGTTCTCCCGCTTCCGCGACGGTCGCAACGTCTACGTGGACCCGCGCGGAGAACGCCACGTCTACGACGGCCTCGACTTCCCGGTGGCCGAGAAGACGGACCGGGAGATGGATCGCCTGATCGCCAAGATCGACGAACTGACCGCCGAGATCGACGCCGCCGCCCCGTGGGAGCACCCGCGGGCCGCCGAGCTGGACAAGATCTCCTTCCGGCACTGGCTGGAGCAGCAGTCCGACGACCCGGAGGCCATCGACAACGTCTCCATCTACATCGCCTCCGGCATGCTGACCAAGCCCTCCCACACCTTCTCCCTGCTCCAGGCGCTGCTCATGTCCGCCTCGGCGGGGTCGTTCCGCAACCTGGTGGACGAGGACTTCATCCTGGACAAGCGCGTCGAGGGCGGCATGCAGTCCGTGTCCCTGGCCATGGCCGCCGAGCTGGGCGACGACGTCGTCCTCGGCCAGCCGGTGCGCACCCTGCGCTGGGCCGAGCCGGACCCGTCCACCGCGGACGAGAAGAACGGTGTGGCCGCAGACGTGCGCAACGGCGTGGCGCACGACGGCGCCGCCGGCGACGTCGTGGCGCTCACTGACGACTACGAGGTGCACGCCCGCTACGCGGTCCTGGCCGTCCCGCCGAACCTCTACAGCCGCATCTCCTTCGAGCCGCCGATGCCGCGCGAGCAGCAGATCGCGCACCAGCACATCTCCATGGGCCTGGTCATCAAGGTGCACGCCGTGTACGAGACCCCGTTCTGGCGCGAGGAGGGCCTGTCCGGCACGTGCTTCGGTGGGGGCCGTCTCGTCCAGGAGATCTATGACAACACCAACCGCGGCGAGAACCTGGCCGGTGGCGCCCCGGGCAAGGAGGACCCGCACGGCACCCTCGTCGGCTTCGTGTCCGACGTGTACGCGGAGCAGATGTGGGCCCTGCCGGAGGAGGAGCGCAAGGCCGCGATCCTCGGCGCCATGGCCGAGTACCTCGGCCCCCGGACCCTCGAGCCGATCGCGTTCTTCCTCTCGGACATGGCCGCCGAGGAGTGGACCCGAGGCGCCTACGCCACCAGCTACGACCTCGGCGGGCTCTCCCGCTGGGGCCACCTCCAGAACCGCCCGACCGGTCCCATCCACTACGCGTGCTCGGACATCGCAGCCGAGGGCTACCAGCACGTGGACGGCGCGATCCGCATGGGCGAGGCCGCCGCCCTGGCCATCGCCGAGCGGGAAGCCACCGACGCGGGGCAGCCCACCGGCTGACCGGCCCGACGGACAAGGACATCCTCATGAGCGCATCCACCCCACGACGCCGCGTCGTCGACAATGAGGGACACGAGCACGTGTACCCGACCACCTCCGCCATCGAGCAGGTCAACCTGCTCAACCCGGGCGGGGTGAGCAACAAGGGGCTCCAGGCCGGCAAGGTCGGCCTGCTCGGGGCGGTGGTGATCGGCGTCTCCGTCGTCGCCCCCGCCTACACGTTGACCTCGGGCCTCGGGCCGACCATCAGCACCGTCGGCACCCACGTGCCCGCGATCCTGCTGCTCGGCTTCATCCCGATGCTCCTGGTGGCCCTCGGCTACCGGGCGCTGAACACGCGGGTGCCGGACTCCGGCACGTCGTTCACCTGGGCCACGCACGCCTTCGGGCCGTATGTCGGGTGGATGGGCGGCTGGGGGCTCATCGCCGCCTCCGTGATCGTGCTGTCCAACCTGGCGGCCGTCGCCGTCGACTTCACGTTCCTGCTGCTCGCCCAGATCACCGGGAGCCAGGCCATCGCGGACCTGGCCGGCAACCTGTGGGTCAACATCCCCCTGACCCTGGTGTACCTGGCCCTGGCCGGATGGATCTCGCACCGCGGCATGGAGACCACCAAGCACCTGCAGTACATCCTGGTGGCCTTCCAGATCCTGGCCCTCGGTGCGTTCGCGGTCGCCGCCCTGACGCAGTCCTCCCGTGGCGCGGGCTTCGACCCCACCCCGGTGCAGCTGGACTGGTTCAACCCGTTCACCGCGGGCGACTTCAGTGTGGTCGCGGCCGGCGTCTCCCTGTCCATCTTCCTGTTCTGGGGCTGGGACGTGACCCTCACGATGAACGAGGAGACCAAGGACCCCGAGCGCACCCCCGGCCGGGCCGCCGCCGTCACCGTGTTCGTCATCATCGCCGTCTACATCCTGTCCGCCCTGGCCGTGATCTCCTGGGCGGGCATCGGCTCCGAGGGCCTGGGCGCGGGCAATCCGGAGAACCAGGAGTCGATCTTCGCGGTCCTCGCCGGTCCGATCCTGGGCCCCTTCGCCGTGATCATGTCCAGCGCGATCCTCGTCAGCTCCCTGGCCTCCCTGCAGTCCACCATGGTCTCCCCGGCCCGCACCCTGTTGGCGATGGGCTTCTACCGGGCCGTGCCCGCGCGCTTCGCCGAGCTGAGCCCCCGGTTCAACAGCCCGGCCTTCGCGACCTGGGTGTGCGCGGGCTTCGCCGGCCTCTTCTACGTCGTCACGCGGCTGCTCTCCGAGAACGCCCTGTGGGACACCATCACCGCCCTGGGCCTGATGATCTGCTTCTACTACGGCATCACCGCCCTGGCCTGCGTCTGGTACTTCCGCCGCGAGTGGTTCACCTCGGTGGGCAACGCCCTCACCACCTTCCTGTTCCCGCTGATCGGCGGCCTCGTGCTGCTGGTGATGTTCTGCGTGACCGCGCTGGACTCCACCGACCCCGACTACGGCTCCGGCTCGTCCGTGTTCGGTGTCGGCACCGTGTTCATCCTGGGCATGGGCGTGCTGGCTATCGGCGTGGTACTGATGATGTGGACGCGGCTGCGCCACCCGGCCTACTTCCGTGGCGAGACCCTGCCGCAGACGGACTCGACCCGACCCATCCCGATCATCCGTCCGGACGACGACGGCACTGCCGTGGTCCGGGACCCGAACGAGAGGACCCACTCATGAGCACCCCCACCGGCTATCGCGTGCAGGACCCCAGCACCGACCAGGTCGTGGAGACCTTCCCGACCCTCGCCGACGGTGAGGTCGACCAGCTGCTGGCCGCCGCCGAGACCGCCCAGCGTGCGTGGGCCGCCCGCCCCATCGAGGAGCGCGCCACCATCGTGCAGAAGGTCGCGGACCTCTTCGAGGAGCGCAAGGACGAGCTCGCGCAGATCATCGCCACCGAGATGGGCAAGCGCGTGACCGAGGGCGTCGAGGAGGCGGAGTTCAGCTCGGCCATCTTCGGCTACTTCGCGGACAAGGGCCCCACCCTCGCCGCGGACCGCCCCATCGAGACCTACGGGGGCGGCCGCGCCATGATCCGCCACCTGCCCCTGGGTGTGCTGCTGGGGGTCATGCCCTGGAACTTCCCGTACTACCAGATCGCCCGTTTCGCCGCGCCGAACCTCATGCTCGGCAACGCGATCGTGCTCAAGCACGCCGAGATCTGCCCCCGCTCGGCCCTGGCCGTGCAGCAGATCATGGACGACGCCGGCGTGCCGGCCGGCGTGTACACCAACGTCTTCGCCACGCACGACCAGATCGCCGAGTTCATCGCCGACCCGCGCGTGGCCGGCGTGTCCCTGACCGGCTCCGAGCGGGCCGGCTCCGTGATCGGCGCGCTCGCGGGCCAGCACCTCAAGAAGGCCGTCCTCGAGCTCGGCGGGTCGGACCCGTACATCGTGCTCGACGCCGAGGACCCGGCCGAGGCCGCCCGCACCGCGTGGGCGACCCGCATGTACAACATGGGCCAGGCCTGCAACTCCAACAAGCGCATGATCGTCACGGCGGACATCCACGACGCCTTCGTGGCCGAGCTGGTGTCCCTGGCCGAGGCCATGAAGCCCGGGGAGGCCGCCGACGAGGACCCGACGGTGTTCACCCCGCTGTCCTCGCGCGGTGCCGCCGAGCGCCTGGCCGAGCAGGTGGAGCGGGCCCGGCAGCAGGGGGCGACCGTCCATGTCGGTGGGACCGTCACGGACGAGGCGGGCGCCCGCTTCGCCCCGGCCGTGATCACGGGCGTCACCTCCGAGATGGACGCCTACCGCGAGGAGCTCTTCGGCCCCGTCGCAGTCGTCTACAAGGTGGAGTCCGCGGACGAGGCGCTCGCCCTCGCCAACGACTCCCAGTACGGCCTGGGCGGCGCCGTGTTCTCCCAGGACGAGGCCCAGGCCGAGCGGATCGCCCGGCAGCTCGAGGTCGGCATGGCCAACGTCAACACGCCGGCGGGCGAGGGGACGGAGATCCCCTTCGGCGGCGTCAAGCGCTCCGGCTTCGGCCGCGAGCTCGGCCCGCTCGGCATGGACGAGTTCGTCAACAAGCAGACGTACTTCGTCCAGGACTGACACCCCACGACGACGACGGGCCCGCCTCCGGTGACCGGAGGCGGGCCCGTCCGCGTCCCCCGGCGAGGCGGGAGCAGTGGGTCAGCGACGCGCCAGACGTTCCAGCAGACGCTCCTCTGCGTCCTCGCCCGGGGTGATCCCGCGCGGGATGCGGAACAGGAAAACGAAGCCGAGCAGCCACCACAGGCCGAAGAAGGCATAGGCCATCGGGGCGATGGAGGCGGGCATCCCCGGAATGTAGAGGCTGAGCAGCCCCGCAGTGAGGATCACACCGGTCACGCCCAGCACTCGCCCGGCGGTCGCGCCGCCCGCGCGGAAGGGGCGGTCCATCTCCGGCTCGCGGCGGCGCAGGAGCAGGAACACGACGCAGACCATCATGTAGGTGAACACGATGGACGGGGATCCGGAGTCGACGAACCAGCCCAGGGCGCCCGCGCCGAAGAACGGCGCCGCGATGGAGAGCACGCCGATGAACAGCACCGCGTTCGACGGGGTCCGGTACTTCGGGTGGATGTGTCCGAACCAGCGGGGCAGCATGCCCGAGACGCCCATCGCG
The DNA here is from genome assembly GCF_054960655.1 of Micrococcus sp. PSi08. Lineage (NCBI taxonomy): Bacteria > Bacillati > Actinomycetota > Actinomycetes > Micrococcales > Micrococcaceae > Micrococcus > Micrococcus sp. PSi08. The sequence continues at coordinate 49,032 of NZ_JBHNYP010000010.1, forward strand.
TAGAGCAGGCGAGCCGCGCCCATGAGCAGGGCGATCCAGGAGGTGAGGATGCCGGCCATGCCGCCCACGAGCAGCACGTTGGCCATGGCCGGGCTGTGGAACAGGGCCGCCATGGCGTCAGCCGTCACGAGGTCGGAGTTCACGAGCTGCTCACGGGGCATCGAGGACGCGTTCGTCAGGATCACCATGATGTACCAGAGGGTCGCGGCGGCCACCGAGACGATGATCATCACGCCCATGCGGCGAGGGGGCATGTTGAGCTCCTCGGCCGACTGCGGGATGACGTCGAAGCCCACGAAGAGGAACGGCACGACGACCATCACCGTGAAGAGGCCCCGGGCGTCCGTGAAGAGGGGCTCGAAGTTCGCGACGGAGCCACCCGTTCCGGCCCCGAACACCAGGAGAGCGCCGATGACGAGCAGCGTGGCGACGACGATCGTCTGCACGATGCCGGCCAGTTTGACGCCGATGTAGTTGATCCAGGTGATGACCACGGCGGCCCCGGCGCCGACCAGCGCCCAGACGAGGTAGACGTCCGAGCCGAAGGCGTTCCACAGCGGGATCGACTCGATCTCGGGCCAGATGTACGCGGCGGTGCGGGGGAGGGCGACGGCCTCGAACGCGACGATCGAGATGTAGCCGCCCGTGATGCCCCACGAACCGAGGAAGCTCCACCGCGCGCCCATGCCACGCAGCAGGTAGTGATGCTCGCCGCCGGCCTTCGGGATCGCTGCGACGAGCTCGGCGTACACCAGCGCGACGACGGTCATGATCAGGCCGCCGGAGACGATCGCGATGATCGAGCCCATGGTGCCGGCGTCCTTGAGCCAGCCGCCCACGAGGACGACCCAGCCGAAGCCGATCATGGCGCCGAAGCCCATGGCGTAGGCGTCGAGCGACGAGAGGGTCTTCTTGAGACCCGGCCCTGTCGCGGGCGGGGAGGAGGTCACGTGGCTCATGGAGCCCCCTTTCTCGGGGGGTGGGGAAGTGATGACCGCCATATTCTCCCCGATCGTCGGCCGGGGCCGTCTCCGTCAGTGACGCGCCTGTCACACAGCGGGTTCTAGGCTGGCGCGCCCTTGTCCCTTCATCCGGGGCGTGGCCATCATGGACCGGATCCCCGTCGAGAACTGCAGAATCGAGAATGTCTGATGTACCCCACCCCGATTACCTTCGACGTGGCGCGCGCCGGCCGCGCTCTCGCCCAGGTCAGTGTCCGCACCCTGGCCACCGCGGCCGGTCTCGAGAAGGAGCAGCTGCGCCGCTTCGAGAAGGGGCTGGCCGACCTGCGGGTGGACGAGCGTCTGCGTCTGGAGAAGGCCCTGCTGAAGTACGGCGTCGGGCTGGTCCCGGAGGACGAGTTCGGCGGCACGGGGGTCCGCCGGATCTTCACCGCCGAGAAGTCCCGGCGCCTCGAGGCCATGGAGAACGAAGGCGGCCCCGCGTACGAGGACGACATCTGAGTCCTCCGCCGACAGGCGGACGGCCCCGCATCCCGGGCAGGGATGCGGGGCCGTCGTCGTCGGTCCGCCGGTGGCGGGGGCTCAGGCGGACTGCAGCGCCTTCGTGACCTCGCTCAGGCCCTCCTTGAGGAGGTCTTCACCGATGGTCAGCGGCGGCAGGAAGCGTACGACGTTGCCGTAGGTGCCGCAGGTGAGCAGGATGACGCCGGTGGCGCGCACGGCCGCGGCCACGGTGGCGGTCAGCGTCGCGTCCGGCTCGCCGGTGGCGGGGCCCACGAACTCGATCGCCATCATCGCGCCGCGGCCGCGGACCTCGGCGATGCGGTCGTCGGCGTTCTGCTCGAAGTGCTCGCGGATGACCTGCTCGATCCGGCGGGCCTTCTCCAGGAGACCGTCCTCCTCGACGGCCTCGAACACGGCGAGCGCCGCCGCCGTGGCGACGGGGTTGCCGCCGTAGGTGCCCCCGAGGCCGCCCGGGTGCACGGAGTCCATCACCTCGGCGCGGCCGGTGACGCCGGAGAGCGGCATGCCGCCGGCGATGCCCTTGGCGGTCGCCATCAGGTCCGGCTCGATGCCCTCGGTCTCGGAGGCGAACCAGGCGCCGGTGCGGGCGATGCCGGACTGGACCTCGTCCGCGATGAACAGGACGTCGTTGGCCTTGCACCACTCGACCACGGCCGGCAGGAAGCCCTCGGCCGGGACGATGAAGCCGCCCTCGCCCTGGATCGGCTCCATGATCACGGCGGCCAGGTTGTCGGCACCGATCTGCTTCTCCAGCGCGGAGATGGCGCGCTGCGCGGCCTCGGCGCCGGACAGGCCGTCCCGCAGCGGGTAGGAGCCGGGCACGCGGTAGACCTCGGGGGCGAACGGTCCGAAGCTGTGCTTGTAGGGCATGGACTTGGCGGTCAGCGCCATCGTCAGGGTGGTGCGGCCGTGATAGGCGTGGTCGAACGCGGCCACGGCCTGCCTGCCGGTGTAGGCGCGGGCCACCTTGACGGCGTTCTCCACGGCCTCGGCGCCGGAGTTGAACAGGGCGGTGCGGGTCTCGCCGGGGATCGGGCAGGTGCGGTCCAGCTGCTCGGCCACGGCCACGTAGCCCTCGTAGGGGGTGATCATGAACGAGGTGTGGGTGAACTGCGCGACCTGCTCCTGGACGGCGGCCACGACGCGCGGGTGGGAGGCGCCCACGGAGGTGACGGCGATGCCGGAGGCCAGATCGATCAGGCGGTTGCCGTCCACGTCCTCAAGGATGCCGCCCGCGGCGCGGGCCGCGTACACCGGCATCGTGGTGGCCACGCCGGCTGGGACGGCGCCCTTCTGGCGCTCGGCGAGCTCACGGGAGCGAGGGCCGGGCAGCTCGGTGGCCAGGTGGCGGGTCTGCTCGAGGTCGGGGGTGGCGGTCATGGGGATGCCTCCTGGGAACGGCTCACGGGGAGCGGGGACGACGGGTGGGCACGACGACGACGCGTCGGGCCGCGTCCTCCCATGGTGGGGCGTCGGGTCCATGCCGTCCAGTGATGATCTGGCATGGCGGCTATGCTCATCCGGCATGGAGGAGAAACTGCTCAGGGCCTTCGTCACGGTGGCCGAGGTCGGCACGGTCTCGGGGGCCGCGATCCGCCTGGATCTCGTGCAGTCCGCGCTCAGTCGGCAGCTGCAGCGGCTTCAGCGTGAGCTGCGCCTGCCACTGTTCGCCCGGGTCGGCGGCCGGCTCGAGCTGACGACGGCCGGCGAGGCGTTCCTCCCGGTGGCGCGCGAGGTCCTCGTCGCCCATCGCCGGGCGGAGCAGGCGGCCCGCACGCTCGCCTCCGGTCGGCTCACGGACGTGGCCGTGGCCGCACCGGGCACCACCCTCATCGACGTCGCGCTGCCGTTCGTGGCCACCTTCGGGGAGGAGGACCCGCGCCCGCGCGTCGCGGAGACCCAGCTGGACGACTCGCTGCTCGACGCCGTCGCGCGGCACGACCTCGTGGTGATGCCGACGGTGCCGCCGCCCTCCGTCGCGTCGCTGCCGCTGATGGACCTGCCGGTCTGGGCGTACGTCGCCCCGGGCCACCCCTGGGCGGGCCGGACGCGGGTGTCCCTCGACGACCTCGTGGCCCAGCCGGTCGTCGCACCCGCCCGCACCTTCATGGCGCGGCGCGTCCTCGACGGCGCCGTGGCCGTGGCGGGCCTCACGCCGCCGGCCCTCGTCGAGGCGAACTCCGGGCGGGTGGCCCAGGCCCTGGTCGCGACGGGGGCGGGCGTCGCCGTCGTCACCGAGGACCCGGCCTTCGGGTTGACGCCGGTGCGGGTCATCGCGCAGGGGCGGGCGCTCGCGGTGCGACTGCACGCGGCGTGGCGGGAGGACCACTTCGCCACCGCGACGCTGGAGAAGATCGCCCGTCGGCTGCAGGCCTTCGTCCGGGACCGCTATGCCGAGCCCGGGGATGACGCGCCGCGCTGAGGCCGGAGCGCGTGAGACCATGCCGTCGTCGGACGCGGCCCCGGGCGGGCCGCGTCGATGCACACGAGGGGAGAACCCGGATGAACACCACCGTCCGACGCGCCCTGTGGGTGGTCCTGTTGCTGCTGTGCCTGAGCCTCGTGTTCCTCGCGCTGCGCGGGGTGCTGGCGGTCGGCGCCGTGCCGATCAGCGCTGCCCCCACCCTCAGCGCCACGGCGTCCGTGAGCCCGTCCTCTGCGGCAACCACGCGGGAGGCGGCGGTTCCCATCGAGACCCAGGAACCCGCCGGCGCACCCACGCCGTCCGAGGAGCCGACCCCCACCGAGGAGCCAGCCCCCGCCGCGGCCGCCCACCTCTCCGGCCCCGCCGCCCCGTGGGACGAGATCACGGCGACGCCCGTGCACGTGGACGTCCACCAGGACGGCGAGCAGATCGTCGGAGCGGGGATCGACCTCACGCAGTTGGACGAGGGCGGCGAACTGGACCCGGAGCCACAGACGGTCGGCTGGTACGGCCCGCCGCAGTGGGGCACCACGCCGGGGGAGCGGTCCCGGTACGCGGGGGTCCTGGCCGGGCACGTCGTCTACTACGGCGTGCGGGACGTGTTCTGGAACCTGGGCGACGTGCGGGCGGGCGCCGTCGTCGTGGTGACGTACGACGACGGCACGCAGGCCGCCTTCGAGGCGGACTCGGACGCGGTCTCGGTGGAGAAGGAGGCGCTCACCCAGGATCCGGCGAACCGCTGGGCCTGGGAGCCCGGGGGCGACGACGCGAAGGTCACGCTGATCACGTGCGACCTCGTGCCGGGCACCGGGATGGCCGGGAACGCCTTCAACAACTGGGTGGTGCAGGCCACCCGCGTCGCCTGAGGCCGCGGTGACCCCGGGGCAGGGAGGCCGGAGGGGTACCCTGGGGAGGCCGGGGCGGCCGACCGCGTCGGACCGCCATTGACCCCGTGACCGGGTGACGACCGCCGAGAGGACCTGCGCCCATGAGCCGAGCCGACATCGCCCCCGCCCGCGTGCGCCCCCGCCGCTGGAGCGTGGCCGTCGGAGGGGCGCTCCTGAGCATCACCCTGGCCACCGGCGGCTGCAGCGTCGCCGAGGAGCCCGGACAGACCGGTGGCACGGAGGCGGGGAACACCTACCTGGAGGGCGTGCTGGCCAGCCCCAGCCAGACGTCCGCCGACCCGCTCGCGGCGGACATCCAGTTCGCGGGTCTGCTGCTGCGCAACCACCGCGACGCGATCCAGCAGTCCGATCAGGTGCTGGGCAAGGACGGCGTGGACCAGGAGATCCGGGCCACCGCCGAACGGATGAAGTCCGAGCACGAGGAGCGGGCGGGCCGGCTCGAGTCGATGCTCGAGGGCTGGGGCGTCCCCTCGGATGACGTGCGCGGTGCGGGTGCCGAGTCGACCCCGTCTGCGCAGCCCGAGTCCACGGAGGACGCGGAGCCGACCCAGATCGTGGGCGACGAGCTGCGCGCCGGACTCCTGTCCGACCGGGAGAAGAACGTGCTGGCCGCCGCCGAGCCGGAGGAGGCAGGACGGATCTACCTGCTCCAGATGCGCCGCCTCTATCAGGGCGCGCTGACGATCTCCGCCACGGAGGCGGAGGACGGCTCGGACGACGCGGCGAAGGAGCTGGCCTCCAGCGTGGTCGAGGGCCATCGCAAGGAGCTGGAGAGTTTGGCCGCGACGCTCGGGGAGATGGGCGTGATCGGGTCGAGCGGGGCGCGCACGGCGGAACCGTCCGGGTTCACCGGCCCCATCAAGATCGAGGGCACCGGCGCGGACGGCGGCTCCGTCCCCTCGGACTTCGTCCCGGAGCCGCTGCAGCGGGTGCGCAGCTTCCGCGCCACCCAGAAGCCGGTGCTGCCGTCGTCGAGCTCGCCCAGTTCCTCCAGCGCGTCGGGCTCCGCCAGCGCGTCCGGCCGGGACGCCGAGGACCAGCGGGGGCGGGACGCCGCATCGGCGAGCCCGTCGCCCAGCCCGGCCGACACGGCGCAGGCCACCCCGCGCCCCTCCTCCGGGGCAAGCCCCTCGCCCAGCGCATCCCGCTGACGCGCGGCGCCGGCCGGCCCGATCCGCATCGCGCGTCGCCGTGACCGAGTCGATAGCGCTTCGTCACCGGATGGTGACCCGCCTCACGTCCGTGCGGCGTAGATTCGTGCCGACGCGGCGAGTGCGGCATCCGGTCGACCTCGGGCGTCCGAGCCGGAGAACCCTTCAGCCCGTCGCAGCACCGCACCCCTGGAGGAGCACGATGCGCACCGCCCGACCGACCCGCCTTGCCGCCGCCCTGGGCGCCGGCGTCCTTCTCACCGGCCTGGGGGCGACCCCTGCCCTCGCCTCACCCGCCCACCCCGCTGGATGGACCGCCGAGCACGGCCTGCCCGGCGGATCCTTCCTCGTGGCCAGCGCGGAGGGTGAGACCGGTGCCTCCTTCGGCACCGAGTTCGAGGTGGACGAGTCCGACGTCCGCCTGACGGTGGCTCCGGTGCTGGAGGGGGAGGCCCGCGGCGCCGAGACCGAGGTCCCGTTCACGTACGACGACGAGTTGGAGCGCGGTGACTTCGACGTCGCCGCGGCCCGGCGGAGCCTGGGCGAGTCGGGGACCGGTCCCGTCGTCTACACCCTCTACGTCCTGGGCGGCGAGGTGGCCGCCCTCACCTACGGTCCGGACGCCGACCTCACCGACGCTGACCCGGGCGAGCCGCTGCGCGCCGACCAGCGTCATGAGCTCGGCTTCCACATGCTCCCCACCGCCTGGGACACCACCCTGCTCGCGGCGCCGGGGGAGCGACACGTGTTCATCTCCTCGTACACGGGCGATGAGGCGGCGCCGCTGACGCTCGTCGCGGGCCCGGCCGAGGGTCGGGTCGTCGAGGTGACGGAGGAGGAGACCGGCGGGCCGCGCGGCTACGTGTACCAGGCGCCCGAGGGCTTCACCGGATCCGACACCGTCACCCTGCGGGCCACGAGGGACGGCGTGACGACGACGCGGACGGTGACCGTGCGGTTCGGCGATCCCCGCGTGGACCTCTACGACTGGGAGAACGGGCGGATCCCGGGGTTCGTGACCTTCCCCGTGGCCGGCCCGTTCGACGACGCTCCGGGCCAGCCGGCCGATCCCGACACTCCCACCTCGCCGGCGGAGCCCGAGACCCCTGCGGATCCGGCCGACGGCGAGCACACGGTGCCGGACACGGTCGAGACCGGGCGTGGTCCGGCGGCGTGGCCCGTCGCCGTCGCGGTGCTGGCCGCGGGCGTCCTGGCCGTGGTGCGCCGGCACCGCGTCGCGGCCTGACCGCGCCGGTCAGTGGGGCGCGAGCAGCGCGCTCTTCTCCGGGTGCTCGTCGAACCACTGGGCGACGTACCAGCACATCGGCACGATGCGGCGGCCCCCTGCGGGGCCGCCGTTCGTCGCGATGTCCTCGACGGCGCCCGCGGTCAGCGCGGCGGCGTGGCCCCGGCCGCGGTGCACCGGGATGGTGAACGCGCGGTTCAGGGAGACGGCCGCGCCGTTGTCCCGGAAGTCGAGGACGGCGAGCAGTGTGCCGCCGTCGTGGAGCTCGTAGCGGGACTCGGCGTCATTGCGGGTGACGGTGGGGGAGGTGCTCATGCCGGGGCAACCCCCGGTGGTCACGGGGTATTCCGACGCCGGCCGGCGGCGGGCTCCTACATGTAGTGGTCCGCGGGGGCCGGACACGCCGCTCGCGGACGTGGCGAACCCGACTTTCCGGCTGTGGGAACCCGGCCCCGAGATCTCCACCGGCTGTGGACAGTCGACCTCGGTCCCGGCGTGTCCCGCATGTCCGCGCGGATCGTCTCGCACAGCAGGGTGTGGACAGGATGGCCAGAGGGTGGGGATACGTAACTACAGCGGTGTGACTACTACATGTAGGGATGGTTCCCGGCTGTGATCACTAGATGTAGTATCGACGCAGATGTTCGGCACGCCCCGTGATTCACCTCGCGGGCGCCGCGCCGACACCCGCAGACCACCAGAGACCACGAAGGAACAGGGATCGCCATGACCGTCACCGTGTACACCAAGCCGGCCTGCGTGCAGTGCAACGCCACCTACCGTGCACTGGACAAGAAGGGCATCGCCTACGAGGTCGTGGACATGTCCCAGGACCCCGCCGCCCTCGAGCGCGTCCGTGCCCTCGGCTTCATGCAGGCCCCCGTCGTCGTCACCGAGACCGACTCCTGGTCCGGCTTCCGCCCGGACAAGATCGCCGAGCTCGCCGAGTCCGCCGCGGCATCGGTGGCCTGACCGGAGTCGACATGACCGTCGCCGCGGACCCGAGCCACATCCGCTCGGCCGAGGCGCAGGGGCTCGTCCCCACCGACGCGGGACTGATCTACTTCTCCTCCGCCTCCAACTACACGCACCGCTTCGTCGAGAAGCTCGAGCTGCCCGAGGACCGGGTGGCTCGACTGCCGTTGATCACCCGGGAGCCCACCCTCGGGGCCACCGCCCCGTACGTCCTGATGACCCCCACCTACGGCGGGGGCAGCGGGCCGGGCGCGGTCCCGAAGCAGGTGATCAAGTTCCTCAACGTCCCGGAGAACCGTCACTGGATTCGGGGCGTGATCGCGTCCGGGAACACCAACTTCCATGAGGGCTACTGCCTGGCCGGCTACATCATCTCCCGCAAGTGCCAGGTCCCCCTCATGTACAAATTCGAGCTGATGGGCACGCCCGACGACGTCGAACGCGTCCGCGGCGGCCTGGAAGGACTGTGGACATGACCACCACCGCACCCACCGAGGCGGACCTCATCCGCCAGGCGAAGAACATGCCCGCCGAGTGGCAGAACCTCGGCTACCACGAGCTCAACGCCATGCTGAACCTCTACGGCGCCGACGGTCGCATCCAGTTCGAGGCCGACCACGCGGCCGCGCGCCAGTACTTCCTGCAGCACGTCAACACCAACACGGTGTTCTTCCACGACCTGGAGGAGAAGCTCGACTACCTGCAGAAGAACGACTACTACGAGACCGAGACGTTCGAGCAGTACCCCTTCGAGTTCATCCGGGGCCTGTTCGATCGTGCCTACAAGGCCAAGTTCCGCTTCCCGACATTCCTCGGCGCGTTCAAGTTCTACACCTCGTACGCCCTGAAGACCTTCGACGGCAAGCGCTACCTCGAGCGCTACGAGGACCGCGTCGCCGTCGTCGCCCTCCACCTGGCCCGGGGCGACCAGGAGCTGGCCACCCACCTGGTGGACGAGATGATCGCCGGCCGCTTCCAGCCGGCCACCCCCACCTTCCTCAACTCGGGCAAGAAGCAGCGCGGCGAGCTCGTCTCCTGCTTCCTGCTGCGCATCGAGGACAACATGGAGTCGATCGCCCGCGGCATCAACTCCGCCCTGCAGCTGTCCAAGCGCGGCGGCGGCGTGGCCCTCTCGCTGACCAACATCCGCGAGCACGGCGCGCCCATCAAGCAGATCGAGAACCAGTCCTCCGGCGTCATCCCCGTGATGAAGCTCCTCGAGGACTCCTTCTCCTACGCCAACCAGCTCGGCGCGCGCCAGGGCGCCGGCGCGGTGTACCTCAACGCGCACCACCCGGACATCCACCGCTTCCTCGACACCAAGCGCGAGAACGCGGACGAGAAGATCCGCATCAAGACCCTCTCCCTCGGCGTCGTGATCCCGGACATCACGTTCCAGCTGGCGAAGAAGAACGAGGACATGTACCTGTTCTCGCCGTACGACGTCGAGCGCGTCTACGGGGTGCCGTTCTCCGAGATCTCCGTGACCGAGAAGTACTACGAGATGGTCGACGACGCGCGGATCAAGAAGACCAAGATCAACGCGCGCGAGTTCTTCCAGACCATCGCCGAGATCCAGTTCGAGTCCGGCTACCCGTACGTCGTGTTCGAGGACACCGTGAACGCCGCGAACCCGATCAAGGGCCGCATCACCATGTCCAACCTGTGCTCCGAGATCCTGCAGGTCTCCGAGGCCTCCGAGTACAACGAGGACCTGAGCTACGCCCACGTGGGCCAGGACATCTCCTGCAACCTCGGCTCGATGAACATCGCCAAGACCATGGACTCGCCGGACTTCGGCCGGTCCGTGGAGACCGCGATCCGTGCGCTGACGGCCGTGTCGGTCATGTCCGACATCCAGTCGGTGCCGTCCATCGCCAAGGGCAACGCCGCCTCCCACGCCATCGGCCTGGGGCAGATGAACCTCCACGGCTACCTGGCGCGCGAGCGCGTCCACTACGGCTCGGAGGAGGGCATCGACTTCACGAACATGTACTTCTACGCGGTGCTGTTCCACGCGCTGCGGGCCTCGAACCGGATCGCCATCGAGACCGGCCAGCGGTTCGGCGGGTTCGAGGACTCGAAGTACGCCTCCGGAGAGTTCTTCGACAAGTACACGGATCAGGAGTGGGCGCCCGCCACCGAGCGCGTCGCCGAGCTGTTCGCCGAGGCCGGCATCGCCCTGCCCACGCAGGACGACTGGCGTGAGCTGAAGGCCTCCGTCATGGAGCACGGCATCTTCAACCGCAACCTGCAGGCCGTCCCGCCGACGGGCTCGATCTCCTACATCAACAACTCGACCTCCTCGATCCACCCGGTGGCCTCGAAGATCGAGATCCGCAAGGAGGGCAAGCTCGGCCGCGTGTACTACCCGGCGCCGTACCTCACCAACGAGAACCTCGAGTACTACGAGGACGCGTACGAGATCGGCTACGAGAAGATCATCGACACGTACGCCGCGGCGACGCAGCACGTGGACCAGGGCCTGTCCCTGACGCTGTTCTTCAAGGACACGGCCACCACCCGTGACCTGAACCGCGCGCAGATCTACGCGTGGACGAAGGGCATCAAGACGATCTACTACATCCGCCTGCGCCAGCTCGCGCTGGAGGGCACCGAGGTCGAGGGCTGCGTGAGCTGCATGCTCTGACAGCCGGCCCTTCGTGGCGGGAAATCCCGCGTATTCCGCGCTTCTGAGCGCGGGTGCGCTCGATTTCCCGCCGCGAAGTGGAGCGGCGCGCCTGGCCGGGCGGGGCGGGCCCACGACGTCGTGAGCCCGGACCTGCCCGAGTGGCTGCCGCTGCCCCTGCGGGCCTAGACTGTCCCGGACCCGCGCCCCGCTGACCGTGCTCTCGAGAGCCCCCGGAATCCGCGGATTCTCAACGAATTCTTCTGAAGGATGTGCCCTGCCGTGACCGAGACCCAGCAGTCCCACCTCGTCGAGGCGATCAACTGGAACCGCATTCAGGACGAGAAGGACGTGGAGGTGTGGAACCGCCTCGTCAACAACTTCTGGCTGCCGGAGAAGGTGCCGCTGTCCAACGACGTCCAGTCCTGGTCCCACCTCACGGATGAGGAGCGGCTGCTCTCCATGCGCGTGTTCACGGGCCTGACCCTGCTGGACACGATCCAGGGCACCGTGGGCGCCGTCTCCCTCATCCCGGACGCCATGACCCCGCACGAGGAGGCCGTCCTCACGAACATCGCGTTCATGGAGTCGGTGCACGCGAAGTCGTACTCCTCGATCTTCTCCACGCTGGCCTCCACCCCGGAGATCGACGAGGCGTTCCGCTGGTCTCGTGAGAACCGGAACCTGCAGGCCAAGGCCCGCCTGATCGTGGAGCGCTATGACGGCCAGGATCCGTACAAGAAGAAGATCGCCTCCACCCTGCTCGAGTCCTTCCTCTTCTACTCGGGCTTCTACTGGCCCATGTACCTCTCCGGGCACGCCCGCCTCACCAACACCGCCGACCTGATCCGCCTGATCATCCGCGACGAGGCGGTGCACGGGTACTACATCGGCTACAAGTACCAGCGGAGCATCGAGACCCTGCCGGAGGAGAAGCGGGAGGAGCTCAAGGCGTTCACCTTCGAGCTGCTGTTCGAGCTGTACGAGAACGAGGTCGAGTACACCCATGACCTCTACGACGCCGTCGGTCTGGCCGAGGACGTGAAGAAGTTCCTGCACTACAACGCGAACAAGGCGCTGATGAACCTGGGCTACGAGCCCATGTTCCCGGCCGAGACCACGAACGTGAACCCCGCCATCCTCTCCGCGCTCTCCCCGAACTCGGACGAGAACCACGACTTCTTCTCCGGCTCCGGCTCCTCCTACGTGATCGGCAAGGCCGAGAACACCGAGGACGAGGACTGGGACTTCTGATCCCGTCCGCCTGAGCCCCGTCCCGACGACGGCCGGTCGCCTCCCCGCGGAGGCGCCCGGCCGTCGTCGTCTCGCGGGGGCATCACACGTCGACACCCGGGCCCGCAGTATGACGCTGCGCGTCACCGCCCTGCCCGATGGAGCGCACACGCTGCGATACGCTTGGGCCCAGCTTCAGGAGAAGCGGCTGTGGACCCCGCCTCGGCGGGTCCACGTGGTCCCACGACGAGCCGCTCGCCAACCCCATGTTCACGGGTGGCAACGGACCGAGAAGCGGCCTGCCTCCGCTGCGTGCAGACCCCTCGAGGGGAGCCCGCGGTGACTGGGGGACGGGCAAGAGCAGCGTTCGAAAGGATCCCGGCCTCCGGCTCGGGGCGTCTCTCGCCCCCCGCCCGCCGTGCTGTGCCCCGCGGGGAATCACCCACCGCACGGCCCACCCCGCACCGTTCCGCACCCGCCGTGCCCACCCGCGCCGGCGACGTCGCACCGTCCTCCAAGGAGAACCCCATGACGACCCCCTCGAACATCTCCCGCCGCTCCTTCGCCGGCCTGTCCCTGGCCGCCGTCGGCGCGTTCGCCCTGACCGCCTGCAACTCGCAGGCCGAGGAGAAGAGCGACGACGGCGCCCAGACCGTGCGCATCGGCGTCGTGTCCGAGAACGAGTCGCACCGCGCCCTGGTGAAGCTCGCGAAGGAGAAGCACGGCATCGACGTCGAGATCCGCAACTTCACCGAGTACACGCAGCCGAACCCGGCGCTGGACAACGGCGACATCGACATGAACTGGTTCCAGCACATCGCCTACTTGGCCGACTACAACCAGGCCTCCGGCAAGGACCTGACGATGATCGGGACCACCGAGATCATCCCGCTGCCCCTGTACTCCAAGAAGTACACGGACGTCTCCGAGTTCAAGAAGGGCGACACCGTCGCCATCCCGAACGACACCGTGAATCAGGCCCGTGCCATCAATGTGCTCGTCGCCGCCGGCCTGTTGAAGCTGTCCAATGAGACCATCCGCCCGGAGGTCCGCGACATCGACGAGGCCGCCTCCACCGTGACGGTGCAGCCCGTGGCCGCGCAGCAGACCGTGAACGCGCTCGAGTCCGTGCAGGGCGCGGTCATCAACAACACCTTCTCGGCGGACGCCGGCATCGACACGAACACCGCCCTGTTCAAGGACGACCCCGAGGACGACTCCGCCAAGCCGTACGTCAACGGCTTCGCCGTGCGTCGCGAGGACCGCGACAACGAGACCTACAAGAAGATCGCGGCCCTGTACCACGAGCAGCCCGTGCTGGATGAGTCCGCGAAGCTCTCCTCCGGCACGAGCGTGCCGGTGCAGCTCGACACCGCCCAGATCGACGAGACCCTGAAGCAGTACCAGGACGCGATCGCGAAGCAGGGCGCCTGATCCATGGCAGGTTCCCATACGTCCGACCGTGACGCGGTCACCCCGGGGCGCCCCTCCGCGGGCGCCCCGGGGGAGCCGGTCATCGTCTTCGACCACGTCAGCCGCGTCTACGCCGCCAAGAAGGGTGCCGGTGTGAAGGCCGTGGACGACGTCTCGCTCGCCGTGAACCGCGGCGAGGTCTTCGGCGTCATCGGCTTCTCCGGCGCCGGCAAGTCCACCCTGATCCGCATGATCAACGGGCTGGAGAAGCCGACGTCGGGCACCGTCACGGTGCTGGGCCAGCAGGTCTCCCATCTCTCCGAAGCGAAGCTGCGTCCGCTGCGCACCCGCATCGGCATGGTGTTCCAGCAGTTCAACCTGCTGACCTCCCGCACGGTGGCCGGGAACATCGAGTTCGCTCTGGACACGGCCGGCTGGCCGCGGTCCAAACGCCGCGCTCGCGTGGCGGAGCTGCTCGAGTTCGTCGGCCTGGCGGACAAGGCCAAGCACTACCCGGAGCAGCTCTCGGGCGGCCAGAAGCAGCGCGTCGGCATCGCCCGCGCCCTGGCCGCCGAGCCGGAGATCCTGCTCGCAGACGAGGCCACCAGCGCCCTGGATCCCTCGACGACGCACGAGGTGCTCTCCGTGCTGCGCCGCGTCAACGAGGAGCTCGGGGTCACGATCGTGGCCATCACCCACGAGATGGAGGTCATCCGCTCGATCGCCGACCGCGTCGCCGTGATGGACAGCGGCCGCGTGGTGGAGTCCGGCAAGGTCTACGACCTCTTCTCTCGGCCCGCCCACTCCGCCGACGCCGCGTCCTTCGTGGCCACGGCGCTCAAGGACCGGCCGAATGCCGAGGAGGTGGCCCGCATCCGGGCGCGCACCGAGGGTCGGCTGATCATGGTCTCGCTCAAGGACTCCGCCGCGGTCTCGGCGGTGCTCGGCACCGCATCGACGCGCGGCGTGGGCTTCGAGATCGTCCACGGCGGCATGTCCGCCACCAAGGACTCCGCGTACGGCCTGCTCACCGTGGCGCTCACGGGCGAGGCCGCCGCGGTGGACGCGTTTGTCGCGGACCTGGCCGGCGCCGGAGACGTGCAGGAGGTGCACCAGTGATCGACCGATTCCAGAACCTCGACTGGGGGTACTACGGCCCCGAGCTGATGACCGCCGTGGGGGACACCCTCTACATGGTCGGCTGGTCCTTCATCCTCGGCGGCATCCTCGGCCTGCTGGTCGGGCTCGTCCTCTACACCACGCGCCCGGGCGGCATCTTCGCCAACCGTGCCGTCTACCTGGTCACGAACTTCATCGTGAACCTCATCCGGCCCATCCCGTTCGTCATCCTCATCGCCGCCCTGCAGCCGCTGACCATCGCGGTGCTCGGCACCGGCATCGGCAACACCGCCGTGGTGTTCTGCATGATCTGGGCGTCCACGTTCGGCATCGCCCGCATCGTGGAGCAGAACCTCGTCTCGCTGGACCCCGGCGTGATCGAGGCCGCCCGCGCGATGGGCGCCTCCCGCATGCGGATCGTGCGCGCCGTGGTGCTGCCCGAGGCCCTCGGCCCGCTGATCCTCGGCTTCACGTTCGTGATCATCTCGCTCGTGGACATGTCCGCGATGGCGGGCATCATCGGCGGCGGCGGCGTCGGCAACTTCGCCATCGTGGAGGGCTACAACCGGTTCCGTCCGGAGGTCACCTGGCTGGCCGTGATCGTGGTGATCGTGTTCGTCCAGGCGCTGCAGCTGATCGGCAACGGCATCGCCCGCAAGGTCATGCGCCGCTGAACCCCGGCTCGGTCCGCACGACGACGGCCGGTGACATCCCGCGGGGACGTCACCGGCCGTCGTCGTCGTTCTGGCAGACTTCGGCCCATGACCGACATCACCTCCACCCCCGCGACCTCCGTCGCCGGCGATCCCCTGGCCTTCTACGTCCGCCTCGGCGAGCCCACCGTGGACGCCGACGGCGTCCGCACCTCCCGCGTGCGCTCCACCGTGCACGCCCAGGGCGCATGGCGGGAAGAGGAGATGCACATGGCCGCCGTCTCGGGCCTGCTGCTGCACGAGGTGGCTGCGCACGAGACCACTCCCGGGCTGCGGGTGGGACGGCTCTCCTACGACATCCTGGGCACGCTCTGGTCGGGCGAGCTCGAGGTGGTCACGCGCACCCTGCGTCCGGGCCGCACCATCGAGCTCGTCGAGTCCGTGCTCCACGCCCGGGGCCGCACCGTGCTGACCCTGCGCGCCTGGCTGCTGTCCACCTCGGACACCTCCGCCGTCGCCCAGCTGCCGGACGAGCCCCTCCCGCCGCGCTCGCAGGCGCAGTCGCACAACGCGCTCCACGGATGGGGAGGCGGGTACATCGCCTCCCTCGACGGCGTCGTCCTGCCCGGCCACGGGCCGGGCCACGGCCGGGTGTGGCTCACCACGGACCGCGAGATGGTGGCGGGGGAGAGCACGAGCGACCTGGTGCGCCTGATCAGCCTCACCGACGCGGCCAACGGGATCGCCCCGGCCCTGCCGGCGAAACCGGGCGGGTGGTTCTTCCCCAACGTGGACCTGCAGATCCACCTGTACCGCGAGCCCACCGGCCACTGGCTCGGCCTCGCGGGGCAGGTCACGGTGGGCCCGGACGGCGTGGGCCTGACCAGCACCGTCCTCCACGACGACGACGGCCCCTTCGCCCACGCCGAGCAGACCCTCACCCTGCGCTCCTGGCCGGCCGAGGGCGGCCTGTGAGCGCAGCTCCCCGGCTGCGCTGGGCCGTGCAGGAGCGGACCCTCGGGGCCGTCGAAGACCTCGACTGGGCCATGGACGAGCTGGCCGTCTTCCGCGCCGCCGCGGCCGAGGGAAGGGCCCTCGACGGCCTGATCCGCGTGTACGTGCCCGAACCGACGGTCGCGTTCGGCCAGCGCGACGCCCGGCTGCCCGGCTTCGAGGCCGCGGCCGCGGCGGCCCGCGCCCACGGCTTCGAGCCGGTGGTGCGCCGGGCCGGCGGACGGGCGGCGGCCTACCACCACGGCTGCCTGGTGGTGGACCACCTGAGCCAGCAGGAGGACGCGGCGCTCACGCAGCAGGCCCGGTTCGCGGAGTTCGCCGACCTGTTCGTGCGGGCGTTCGCGCGCATGGACGTGCCCGCCTCCGTGGGCGAGATTCCGGGGGAGTACTGCCCGGGCGAGTTCTCCGTGCAGGGTCCTGCGCCGACATACCCGGTGAAGCTGGCCGGCTCCGCGCAGCGGGTGGTGAAGGGGGCGTTCCTGTTCTCCACCCACGTGGTGGTGTCCGACCCCGCCCCGCTGCGGGCCGTGCTCGTCGACGTCTACCGGGAGCTCGGCCTGGACATGGACCCCCGCACGGCGGGCGCGGCCGAGGACGTGCGCCCCGGGGTGAGCGTCCCCGCGTTCGCCGTGGCCCTGCGGGAGGAGTACACGGCGTGGGCCGCCGCCGCCGGGCTCGAGGTCGTGGACGAGCAGCTCGCCGTCCTCACCGCGGGCACCGCCGGCTGAGGGCACGGGCGGCCCGGCTGCGGGCGGCCCGTCAGGCCGTGAGATCCGCGATGATCTCCCGCTTGCGTCGCGGGGTGAAGCCGGCCGCCACGGCCGCCGCCCGGCGCGCCGCGTCCGTCCGGTACAGGGACCAGCCCCGCTGCACGAGGAACGGCACCGGCTTGCGGCGTTCGGCGACATCGCGCACGAACCGGCGGGCCGCCGTCGTGGTCCGCGCCTGGTCGATGTACCAGGCCGCGTAGCGGACTCCGGCCCGGTCCAGGGCGGCGGGCATGCGCTCGGCGAAGATGCCCTCCGCCACGATCACCCCGCCCGGCTCGAGCGCGACGGTGCTGTGCCCGCGGACGGAGGACGTGGAGATTTCGTAGTCGGGCACGCGCGTGGCGCCCTCCTCGAGCAGTTCGACGACCGCGTCCACGGCCGCCTGCTCATCCCATGTTCCGGGGTGGTCCCAGTCGATCTCGCCATACGGGGTGCGCGGGAACACGGGGCCGGGCCCACCCGCGGCGCCATCGTCGGACTGCGGACGGTAGAACGCATCGAGCGAGAGGTGGGGCCGGCCGTGCCGCCGGGCCAGGTAGGACTTGCCGGAGCCCGACGCCCCGCCGAGCAGGATCACGGAAGGAGGGGGCGAGGCGGGGAGGATGGTCACGGGGGACCATTCTTCCCCACCTCGGCGCGTCCTCAGTGGCCGCGGTCGATCCACTCCTGCAGGTGCGGCTTCTCCGTGCCGATCGTGGTGGAGTCGCCGTGGCCGGTGTGGACCACGGTGGCCTCCGGCAGCGAGAGCAGGCGCTCGCGGATGGACTCGATGATCGTGTCGAAGTCCGAGTACGAGCGGCCGGTGGCGCCGGGCCCGCCCTGGAACAGGGTGTCGCCGGAGAACACGACGCCGGTCGGGGCGCCGTCGTCGCCGGCCTCGCCCAGGGCGGGGGCGTACAGGCAGACCGAGCCGGGGGAGTGACCGGGGGTGTGCAGCACCCGCAGCTCGACGCCGGCCACGCGCAGGACGTCGCCTTCGGCGAGCGCGCCATCGGGCTCCTCGTCGGGGAAGACGTCGTCCCAGAGCATGCGGTCGGCGGGGTGGAGCAGCGCGGGGGCGTCCACCATCTGGCGGAACTCCTGGACCTGGCGGATGTGGTCGTCGTGGCCGTGGGTGAGGACGATGGCCAGCACCTGGCGGCCGTTCACCTTCTTCCAGACGGCCGAGGCATCATGGGCCGGGTCGATGACGACGCACTGCTCCGCGCCGCCGACGATCCACACGTTGTTGTCCACGTCGAACGTCTCCCCGTCCAGGGAGAACGTGCCGGAGGTGACCACGTGATCGATGCGCGCCATCAGAGCACCACCACCGAGCGCAGGACGTCGCCGGACTTCATCGTCTCGAAGGCCTCGTTCACCTCGTCCAGGGCGATGGTCTCCGTGACGAACTCGTCCAGCGGCAGGCGGCCCAGGCGGTACTGGTCCACGAGCATCGGGAAGTCGCGCTCCGGCAGGCAGTCGCCGTACCACGAGGACTTCAGCGCGCCGCCGCGGCCGAAGACCTCCAGCAGGGGCAGCTTCAGCTCCATGCCGGGGGTGGGCACGCCCACCAGGACGACGCGGCCGGCCAGGTCCCGGGCGTAGAACGCCTGCTCGTAGGTCTCCGGGCGGCCGACCGCCTCGATGACCACGTCGGCGCCGAAGCCGCCGGTCGCCGCGCGGATGGCCTCCACGGGGTCCTCGTCCTTCGAGTTCACGGTGTGGGTGGCGCCGAGCTCCTCGGCCTTCGCGAGCTTCTTGGCGTCGATGTCCACCGCGATGATCGTGGTGGCGCCGGCGAGCTTCGCCCCGGCGATCGCGGCCACGCCGACGCCGCCGCAGCCGATCACGGCCACGGACTCACCGAGCTTGACCTCGCCGGTGTTGATGGCCGCGCCGATGCCGGCCATGATCCCGCAGCCGAGCAGGCCGACCGCGGCCTGTTCCTTGGGAGTGTCGACGCCGTCGACCTGGGTGCACTGCTTGGCGTGGACGAGCGTCTTGTCCGCGAACGCCCCGATGCCCAGGGCCGGGGACAGCTCCGTGCCGTCCTCGAGGGTCATCTTCTGGGTCGCGTTGTGGGTGTTGAAGCAGTACTTCGGCTCGCCCTTCCGGCACGCGCGGCACTCGCCGCACACGGCGCGCCAGTTGAGGATCACGGTGTCGCCGACCTTGACGTGGTCGACGCCCTCGCCGATCGCGGAGACCACACCCGTGGCCTCGTGGCCGAGCAGGTACGGGTACTCGTCCCCGATCCCGCCCTGCTGGTAGTGCAGATCCGTGTGGCAGACGCCGCAGGTCTTGATGTCGACGACGGCCTCGCCGGGTCCCGGATCGGGGATGACGATGGTCTCGACGGTGACGGGGGCGTCCTTCGCCATGGCGACGACGCCGCGGACCTTCTGGGACACGTTGTTCCTCCTGGTGGTGGGGATCTGCCCGATGCCGCGCATGCGTGGGGCGGCGCGACGTGCGGGCTCGTTCCGCCCATCCCACCACAGGACTCTGTGCGACGCATCAGTGAGAGGCCCGGGCCTGGGGTGTGGTGTCGCCGCGGCGGCCGGGGGAGACTGCAACCTGAGCCGCAACATCGATGTGAACGGAGGGGCGAACCGTGGCACGACATGGCAGAGACGAGGACGAGGCCCACGAGGCTCCAGCCGGGGCTCCGGCCGGTGCCGGCACGCTCGCTCAGTGGCGCATCCCACTGGTGGGGCTGCTGATCGGCGTCGGGCTGGGCGTGGTGTTCGGACTGGGCACCGAGAGGCCCTGGGGCACCGTGATCGGCTGCGCGATGATGGGCTTCGCCCTCGGCATCGCGTGGATGTATGTCGAGCGCGGCCGGGACGGGAGGGACCGCTGACGTGTGCGGCCGCTACGTGATGGCCCGTGCCACGAGCGACCTGGTGGCCCTGGGGGACGCCGAGACGAATGAGGAGCTGGTGCTGCGCCAGAGCTGGAACGTGGCGCCGACAGCCGAGGTGCCGATCCTCGTGGCGCATGCGGACGACGTCGGTGCCGGAGGCACCCGTGGGGGCGACGTCGGTGCCGGGGTGACCCGGCGGATCCACGTGGCACGCTGGGGCCTGGTGCCGCCGTGGGCGAAGGAGCTGTCCGTGGGGTCCCGTGCGTTCAACGCGCGCTCGGAGACCGTGGCCTCCAAGCCGACGTTCCGGGCCGCCGTCCGCGCTCGACGCTGCGCCGTGCCGGTGGAGGGCTACTACGAGTGGAAGACGCCGGAGCCTGGCGCCAAGGGTCCCGACGGGCGGGCCGCGAAGAAGCAGCCCTACTACGTGCACCCGGCCGGGGCCGGGGACGGCGAGGGGCCGGTCATCTGGTTCGCCGGCCTGTACGAGTGGTGGCAGGACCCCGAGGCCAAGGCCGCGGGGGAGGACGCCTGGGTCCTCTCGACGACGATCCTCACCATGGCCGCGCCCGACGCGGACGACGACGATCCGGTGCTCGCCGCACTCGGCCGGCTGCACGACCGGCTGCCCGTGCCCATGGACGCCGAGACGATGGGCCGGTGGCTCGCCCCGGACACGCTCGGGTCTGCCGAAGAAGCTGACGCCCTCGTGGGCGAGGTGTGCGCCGGCGCGTACGACGTCGCGGCGGGCTGGTCGCTGCGGCCCGTGGGGGGCGCCGTGGGGAATGTCCGGAACAACGGGCCGGAGCTGACCCAGGAGATGAGAGAGCAGCAGAGAACGCTGCTCTGAGGGACGGGGCGACGGGGATGACCTGCCCGTGAGGCGCGGGAACGCGGTGCCGCGGCACCGTGATCGGATCGAGACGGATCCGAGACCGTCCTGAACTCCCCCTGAGAATGGGCTCTGCGTAGCGTGGATGTCACCGGGCCGGCGCGAGCGCCGCATCTTTTGGAGGGGTGCCACAGTGAGGCCGGAGACGGTCATCTCCTGTTCACCCTGTCCGTGGACGGCACCCCGGTGGCCGCCGCTCTCTACGACGAGACCGCCGGCACTCCGGAGGGCAACAGAGGCCCCTCTGCCGGGCTCGTCTACGCGTGGGGCGAGCACAGCCTGGCCGACCCCGTGTTCGGGGACTACCCCGAGCGGTTCCTCACGCTGGAGCACGCCGAGCCGGGCGTGCTGCTGCCGTTCCGGCCCGAAGGCCTGGGCGACGACGTGGCGGTCGCGGAACTCTCGTGGGGTCCGCGCTGGGGTGCCCTCTGGCGCGACACCACGGTGGACTCCTTCACCGGGTTTCACTACCTCGCCGACGCGACATACCCGACCGACGACCGCCTCGTCCTCGACTGGTCGCTGGACGGGATGACCAAGAGTGAGGACGTCATCATCACCCAGGACGCGGCGCGGTCCGACGTCTTCGCGCTCGTCGAGTTGCTCGCGGACGGGCAGAAGCCCCGGGCCCTGAACGTGCCGGCGGGGGAGGACGCCCCGTCTCCCGGCGAGGCGGACCCGGTGCCGCCCGCCGAGCAGGAGCCCGTCGACACTCCGGCGCCCGTGGCCGGGGAGGAGCCGGGAGAGGGAACGGGCGGGGAGGAGACCCACACGACCCCGGACACGGTCGAGACCGGGCGTGAGGTTCCGGCGGGCGCGCTCGGAGCGCTCGCGGCCCTCGGCGCGGGACTCGTGCTCATGGCCCGGGGGCGGGTGCGCCGGGTCTGACACACCCGGCCGACGAGGGGGCCGCGGGGCGGTGGACGGGAGACCGTCGGCCGCCCCGCGGTCTGTGCTCAGCCGGCCGGAGCGGATTCGATGGGGCCGGTGCAGCCCCAGGCTGAGGAGTCGACGCTGCAGTCATCGGCGACATTGCGGGTGATGGTGCGCCAGATATTCGCGGTGACAGGGGCCGAGTCGAGGCTGATGGTGCCCGGGATGAGCACCCACTCGCCCCCGGCCTCCCGGTATTCGCCGATGTACACGGTGGTGAGGCGGACCGTGTACTGGCCGGTGTCCTCGTACACGTGGCTCGTGGGGGTGGGGACGTTGAACTCCGGCTGGCTCTGGCCTGCGACCGAGGTGGTCTTGGTGGGGGACCCGTCCCCGTAATCCCAGTGGAAGCTCACCGGCGCGGCGCGGAGTTCGACCTCGACCCCGTTGAGGGTGGTGACGAGCGTGCGCGTCTCGGCGTCTGCGTAGAAGTTCGTCTCCGCATTGCGGATCCCGCGTCCGCCATTGTCCGACCGGATCTCAGGCTCCAGCACGAGGAGCGTGCGGACCTCGTCGATGGAGACGGGCGGGGCGCCGTTGCTGGAGGCCTTGGCCGTCCAACATTTGGGGGCGCCATAGACGGGATTCGCATCAGGTTGACGGGTGTCTATGGTCTGCGCCCGGATCCATGAACCCTCGGGGCAGAAGTTGTCCTCCTGCTCTCGGCAGCTCTCGAAATCCGGATTGCCCAGCTGCCCTGAGAAGCATGCACTGACCGTCTTGTGCTCTAGGTGGGAGTCTCTGCCAGAGTCTCGACTCCTGCTCCCCGCGGTCACAGCACTTTTGCGATCAGGCCTTTTTTCATTACGACAGTGAGACGTTCCATTAAAAGAGTCTGATCGAGCGGAATAATTGATATTCGTTGATTTGCAGGTGGCGGAGGAAGGCGAAGTGACAGCCCAGGCGCCTGTCGCTCCGACACTAGCTAGCGTGATAGCCGCTGCCATAGCAATCAGTGTCTGGTGCTTCATTGAGACGGGTCTCCACCCTCGTAGGTCATTTCATCAATCACCCAGCGGCCGTTGTTGGTGTCGTAGGAGACCTCTACTAGCCAGGGCTGCTTCGACGCATGTGCGACTCGGGCGTCCTCTGGAATGGAGCCATCACTGGAATACCCGGTCCCGTCTTCAGTTGTGATGAGCAACGTCGAGATGTACCCGTTCTCCGACTGTGCAGTGAGCATCGAGTCAATTCGAGGTTCCGTGCCGGTGTACCAGCCACCATCCTTATAAATTCCATCAATGCTGTCGCTACGGACCGAACAGAACTCGCAATACTCGCTGTAGAGAGAGTCGAGGAGTTCCGTGTCTCCGGTCTGCTCGGCGTAGTAGTGCGCGTCCCAGAAATAGCGAATCGCCGCCTCGGCGCCCTCCTTGGTCTCTTCCTTCATGGCGGCGGGCATCTCCGGCTTGGGCACGTTCTGAGCGGGACCGTCGGCAGATGCGGGCACGTATTCGCCGGACCTGCTCTCCGTGGCCGTGGGGGATGAGCTGACGCCCGCGGTCTCGCTCGTGCTCGCGGGCGCGGACGTCTCGACGGCGGGCTTGGCGGACGAGGGTGACGTCGTCGACGACTCGGCGGGCTCGGACTGCCCGCCACAGGCGGTCAGTGCGAGCGCCAAGGCCACGCTGAGCGTGCCGGCCTGGGCGAATCGGTGGCGGCGCAGGGCGCGCCCGGGTGCGGTGAGAGACATTTCCCCTCCAACTGGACGTCCGTCGTGTGTCCGCGCCTCCCGCGCTGATCCCGCAGCGCGGTGCCCGTGGCATGCGAGGCCCGGTTGGTTCGGAGTATACGCAGGCGGATTGTGGTCCTGCTCGCATTGTCCACAGGACCGTGCCGGCGCACTTCTTCCGGCCCAAGAGACGATTTTCTCGTGCATGTGCGCCCCAGGGTCGGGTCGAGGTCCGCGGCCAGGACTCGGTCCCTCCCATCCCGGGGGCCATGCGTCCTTAACGTGTCCGGCGGGCGCCCTACCTTCGCACACATCGCATTCGAACACGTGTTCGAGTACGATCGGGGGTGCGGCCCCACCTTCCCACTTCTTCCCCGCGTCCGGTCCGCCGGACGGGCCGCGCTCCCATCGCCCGACGGCACCCCGTCGTCGGTCCGGTCAGCAGTGCACAGGGAGAGAAGCAGAATGGGAGTCCTCACACAGTCGGTGGCGGTGGAGTGCGGGGCAGACGGTACCCCGCAGGGGCTGCGCTGGAACGGGCGGGACTACGTCCTCGCAGAGCGCCCCGTGCGCTGGTTCGAGCGGCGCCGCTGGTGGGCGGAGGAGGTCCGCGCGGAGAAGGGCCGCGGCGCCGGTCTCGTCGACCACGAGATGTGGCGGCTGCAGGTCCGCCTGGCCCGGGCCGGCGCCGCGCCCCTGCAGACCCTCGACGTCGCCCACCACCTGGACTCCGGCCGGTGGCGGCTCGTGCGCGTCCACGAGCACGCCCAGGACCTGAGGCGGTCGGCATGAGCCGGGCCACCGCGGCCGGACGCACCGCCGCACCCTTCGCCCACCTGCACGTCGCCTCCGCGTTCAGTGCCCACTACGGGGCCAGCTGGCCCGAGGACCTCGTGGCCGCCGCCGCGGCCGCGGACATGGACCTGCTGGCCTGCACCGACCGGGACGGGCTCTACGGCATGGCCAAGCACGTGGGCGCCTGCCTGCGCCACGGCATCACCCCGATCGTGGGCGTGGACCTGGCCGTCCGGTGGAGCGAGGACGAGGACGCCGGCCGCGTGGTCGTGCTCGCCCGAGGCGGCTGTCATGGCTCCGGCTACCGCTCCCTGTGCGAGCTAGTCTCCGCCGCCCACGCCCGCACCACCGGGGGAGCGGCGGGCGGCAGCCCCTGGGCCAGCGTCGCCGAGCTCGCCGCCGCGGCGGCCGGCCGGGTCCCCACCGCCGCCAACCGGGACAACCCGCCCACCCCCGAGCTGTTCGTCCTCCTCGGCCCGGACTCGGACGTCGGCCGCCACCTGGCCCGCCGCCGGTACGCGGCCGGCCTCGCCGCCCTGCGCCGCTGGAAGGCGGCCCTGCCCGCAGGCAGCCCCCACGCCGACGTCGTCACCCACCTCTCCGCCCCCGGCCGCCGCCTCGACACCGGGCACGCCGTGAAGACCCTCCGCGCCGCCCGCCAGGCCCGCATCCCCGCCGTCCTGACCAACGCCGTGCGCTACGCGGCCCCGGACGGCGCCGCCACCGCGGACGTCCTCGACGCCGTCCGTGCCCTCAGCTCCCTCGACGCCCTCCACGACCTGCAGCCCAACGGACAGGGCTGGCTCAAGTCCACCGCCGCCATGCACCGCATCGCCCACGAGGTCGCCTTCGCCGCCGACGACCGCCCCGCCCCCCTGCTCGAGGCCACCCGCCGCCTCGCCGAGGCCTGCGCACTCGACCCCGAGACCGACCTCGGCTGGGGCGTGCCCCGCGTCCCCGAGGCCGCCGTCATCGGCATCGACGGCCCCCCGGAGCACGTGCTGCGCGAGCGCACCCGCACCGGCCTCCTCGCCCGCTACCCCCACCTCCACACCGGGGGAGGCCTCCCCGGCACCAGCCAGGCGGCCCGAGACCTGCAGGACCGCGCCGAGCACGAGCTCGGCATCATCACCCGACTCGGCTTCTCCTCCTACTTCCTCACCGTGGCCGCCGTCGTCGACCTCATCGAGGGCATGGGCATCCGCGTGGCCGCCCGCGGCTCCGGCGCCTCCTCCCTCGTCAACCACGCCCTGCGCATCTCCCATGTCGACCCCATGGCCAACGGCCTGATCATGGAGCGCTTCCTCTCCACCGACCGCTCCACCCTCCCGGACATCGACATCGACGTGGAGTCCGCCCGCCGCCACGAGATCTACCACGCCGTCGTCGAGCGCTTCGGCGCCGAGCGCACCACCCTCATGAGCATGCAGAACGCCTACCGGGCCCGCGGCGCCGTCCGCGACGCCGGCCTCGCCCTCGGCATGCCCGAACCCGAGGTGGACGCCATCGCCAAGCAGCTCTGGCGCTTCTCCGCCTCGAACTTCCGCGAGGCACTCCAGCGCATGCCCGAACTCGGCGGCCTCTCCCGCCGCATCGAGTCCGGCCGCGCCGAGGGCGACCGCCAGCTGGACCTGCTCGTCGACCTCACCGAACGCCTCGACCGCCTGCCCCGCCACATCTCCATGCACCCCTGCGGCGTCATCCTCGGCGACGCCACCCTGCTGCACCGCACCCCCGTCCAGCCCTCCGGCATGGGCCTGCCCATGAGCCAGTTCGACAAGCACGACATGGACCCCATGGGCTTCCTCAAGCTCGACATCCTCGGCGTGCGCATGCAGTCCGCCATCGCCTACACGATCGCCGAGGTCGAACGCACCACGGGCGAGCGCATCGACCTCGAACAGGTGCCCCTCGACGACGACGCCACCTACGCGATGATCCGCACCACCCACACCCTCGGCTGCTTCCAGATCGAGTCCCCGGGCCAGCGCGAGCTCGTCGGCAAACTCGCCCCCCGCGAGTTCAACGACCTCACCGTGGACATCTCCCTCTTCCGCCCCGGCCCCATGCAGTCCGACATGGTCCGGCCCTTCCTCGAACAGCGGCACGGCTGGGCACCCGCCCACTACCCGCACCCCGACCTGCGGCCCGTCCTCGCCGAGACCCACGGGGTCACCGTCTTCCACGAACAGGTCCTGCGCACCATGGACGTCATGACCGGCTGCGGACTGGCCCGCGCCGACGAGCACCGCCGCCTCCTCGGCGGCCCGCAGGAACACCTCGTCGAAGAGGCCTTCCGCACCGGCGCCCTCGCCCGCGGCTACTCCCTCGACGTCATCGACGAGGTCTGGGCCACCATCTCCGCCTTCGGCTCCTTCGGCTTCTGCAAGGCCCACGGCGCCGCCTTCGCCGTCCCCACCTACCACTCCGCCTGGCTCAAGACCCACCACCCCGCCGCCTTCATGGCCGCCATCCTCGAACACGACCCCGGCATGTACCCCGCCCGCCTCATGGTCGCCGAGGCCCGCCGCATGGGCATCCCCGTCCTGCCCGTGGACGTCAACGCCTCCTCGCGCCACGTCCACGTCGAGTGGGTCCCCGCCCACCCCGAGGTCGACGACGGCGCCCCCGGCCGCTGGGGCATCCGCCTGCCCCTCACCAGCCTCTCCGGACTCAGCGAAGCCGAGACCGACCGCCTCGACGCCGGCCGCCCCTACCGCTCCCTCGCCGACGTCCGCGACCGCGCCCGCCCCACCGCCCGCAACCTCGAACGCCTCGCCCAGCTCGGCGCCCTCGACTGCCTCCTCCCACCCGGCGGCGCCTCCCGCACCGACCTCGTCCACCACCTCGAACTCCAGCACTCCACCACCCGCGGCACCGCCCCCGGCCGCACCGCCCCGCGCTCGCGGTCCGCCCGTCCACGGCAGGTGGAGGGCCAGCTGGCCCTGGACCTGCCGGACACCGAGCTCACCGCCCTCGCCCCGCTCTTCCCGGACCCGGCCCCGGCCGCCCGGGTCCGCACCGAGCTGGAGCTCACCGCCCTGGACGTCACCGCCCACCTCATGGACTCCCACGCCCCGTACCTGGACGCGCTCGGCGTCACCCGGGCGAAGGACCTGCTCGGGCTGCGCACGCAGTCCCGGGTGCTCGTGGCCGGGGTGCGCGTGGCCACCCAGACCCCGCCCATGCGCAGCGGCAAGCGGGTGGTGTTCCTCTCCGTGGACGACGGCACCGGATGCGTGGACGCCTCCTTCTTCACCGAGGCCCAGCACGCCTCCGGGGAGATGCTCTTCTCCGCCCGCCTCCTGCTGATCGAGGGCACCGTCCGGCGCACCGGCGACCGGGCCGTGTCCGTCCAGGCCGTGCGCGCCTGGGACCTGCACCGGCCCGAGACGCTCCCGGACCCCGACTACCTGGACGCCACCCGGCAGCAGTGGCGGGACTGGCTCGCGGCGGACCGCCGAGCCGCCGCCGCGCGCCGCAGCGGCCGGGCGGGCACCGGGGCGCAGCCCCTGCCGGACATCCCGCACCACGGCACGGGCGGCTGGCCCGTGAAGGTGCGTACCGACGTCGGACCGGCCGGCGGGGCCCGCCCCGGCCGCACGGCACCCGATCGGCCCGCGCCGGAGCACACCCCGATCCCGGTGCCCCACCCGGAGACGTGGGAGCTGCTGCCCACCCCGGACAGATGAGACCGCTCGCCTCCGTGCCCCGCCGTCCGGCCGCGCCCCTAGAATGGGACGCGGCCGACGGTGGCCCCCGTACGCCACCGATCCCGAAGCCAGACCTCGAAGGAGCACCGTGTCGGAGCCGAAGAACATCCTGCTGACCGTGGACGGAGAGCTGCGGGAGGTGACGCACGGCACCACCGGCCTCGACCTCTTCCGCGAGAAGCCGACCACCGCCGTGATGCGGGTGGACGGCCTGCTCTGGGACCTGGCCCGCGAGATCCCCGCCGGCGCGTCCGTCGAATCGGTGGACATCACGGAGCCCGAGGGACTCGAGGTGCTGCGGCACTCCACCGCCCACGTGATGGCCCAGGCCGTGCAGCAGCTGCGCCCGGGCGCCAAGCTCGGCATCGGCCCGTACATCACGGACGGCTTCTACTTCGACTTCGACGTCGACGAGCCCTTCACCCCCGAGGACCTCAAGCAGATCTCCTCGCTCATGCAGAAGATCGTGAAGTCCGGCCAGACCTTCCGCCGCCGCGTCGTGGACGAGGAGACCGCCCGCGCCGAGATGGCGAACGAGCCCTACAAGCTCGAGCTGCTCGGCAAGAAGGACGCCGCGGACACCGCCGGCGAGGGCGCCTCCGTGGAGGTCGGGGCCGGGGAGATCACCATCTACGACAACGTGGACCGCAAGACCGGCGACGCCGTGTGGTGCGACCTCTGCCGCGGCCCGCACCTGCCCTCCACCAAGCTCATCGGCAACGGCTTCGCGCTCACCCGCTCCGCCGCCGCCTACTGGCTCGGCAACGAGAAGAACAAGCAGCTGCAGCGCATCTACGGCACCGCCTGGGCCAGCAAGGACGACCTCAAGGCCTACCAGGAGCGCCTCGCCGAGGCCGAGCGCCGCGACCACCGCAAGCTCGGCGCCGAGCTGGATCTCTTCTCCTTCCCGGACGAGCTCGGCTCCGGCCTGCCCGTGTTCCACCCGCGCGGCGGCATCATCCGCAAGGAGATGGAGGACTACTCCCGTCGGCGCCACACCGAGGCCGGCTACGAGTTCGTCTACACCCCGCACATCACCAAGCAGCACCTCTACGAGGTGTCCGGCCACCTCGACTGGTACGCGGACGGCATGTTCCCGCCCATGCACATCGACGAGGTCCGTGATCCCGAGACCGGCGAGATCACGCGCCAGGGGCAGAACTACTACCTCAAGCCGATGAACTGCCCCATGCACAACCTGATCTACCGCTCCCGCGGCCGGTCCTACCGTGAGCTGCCGCTGCGGCTGTTCGAGTTCGGCTCCGTGTACCGGTACGAGAAGTCCGGCGTGGTCCACGGGCTCACGCGCGTGCGCGGCATGACCCAGGACGACGCCCACATCTACTGCACCCGCGAGCAGATGAAGGAGGAGCTGACCACCACGCTCAACTTCGTCCTCGACCTGCTCAAGGACTACGGCCTCAACGACTTCTACCTCGAGCTCTCCACGAAGGACCCGGAGAAGTTCGTCGGCTCCGACGAGATCTGGGAGGAGGCCACCCGCACCCTCGCCGAGGTCGCGGAGGCCTCCGGTCTGCAGCTCGTCCCGGATCCGGGCGGCGCCGCGTTCTACGGCCCGAAGATCTCGGTCCAGGCCCGGGACGCCATCGGCCGTACGTGGCAGATGTCCACCATCCAGCTGGACTTCAACCTGCCCGAGCGCTTCGACCTCGAGTACCAGGCCGCCGACGGCACCCGTCAGCGCCCCGTGATGATCCACCGCGCCCTCTTCGGCTCCATCGAGCGCTTCCTGGGCGTCCTCACCGAGCACTACGCCGGCGCGTTCCCGGCCTGGCTTGCCCCGGAGCAGGTCGTGGCCATCCCGGTGGCCGAGGCATTCAACGACTACCTGGACGACGTCGTCGCGAAGCTGCGCGCCGAGGGGATCCGGGCGCGCCTGGACGACTCCTCGGACCGCTTCCCGAAGAAGATCCGCACCGCGGCCAAGGAGAAGGCGCCGTTCGTGCTGATCGCCGGCGGCGAGGACAGGGAGGCGGGCGCCGTGTCCTTCCGCTTCCGCGACGGCACCCAGGACAACGGCGTGCCGGTGGAGGAGGCGATCGAACGCATCGTGAAGGCGGTGCGCGAGCGCGAGGTCACCCCATGACCAGCCCCGGCACCGGCGGATCCGACGCGCGGGCGCAGGCCCGCGCGTCGGCGGACGCCGCCGCCACGGACGGCTTCGAGCTGCCCGGCGCCCCGGACGCCTTCGAGCGGTTCTGGAACGCCCACCGCATGGCGTACGTGTCCAAGGGGACGGGCCAGGTCAAGGACGAGCACACCTGCCCGTTCTGCGCGGCCCCGCAGCGCGACGATGAGGACTCCCTCATCGTCCACCGCGGCCGCACCGCCTACGTGGTGCTGAACCTCTACCCGTACAACCCCGGTCACCTGCTCGTCTGCCCCTACCGCCACGTGCCCCTGTACACGGACACCACCACGGAGGAGGCCGCCGAGATGGCGGAGCTGACCCAGACGGCGATGCTCGCCCTCGGCCAGGCCGCCGGCGCGTCCGGCTACAACCTCGGCATGAACCAGGGGGCGGTGGCCGGCGCCGGGATCGCGGCCCATCTGCACCAGCACGTGGTGCCGCGGTGGACCGGCGACGGCAACTTCCTGCCGATCATCGCCCGGACCAAGAACATGTCGCAGACCCTGGGGGAGACCCGGCAGATCCTCGCGGACGTCTGGGACCGGGCCGCCCAGGACCACGCCGCGCGCCAGGCGGCCAACGCCCGTGCCGCCGCCGAGCATCCTCGCCCGGGGGCCGGAGACCCCGCCTGATGCTGGACCGTCACGCGCGCGGCGTCACCACCCGCCTGTTCACCCCGGTCGCCCGTACGCTCCTGCGGGCCGGGGTCGGTCCGGACACCGTGACGGTCGTCGGCACGCTCGGCGTGAGCCTGGGCGCGCTCGTGCTGTTCCCCCTGGGGCACCTGTTCTGGGGCACGCTCTTCATCACCGCATTCGTGTTCTCGGACCTGGTGGACGGGATCATGGCGCGCGAGGCCGGGTCCACCGGCCGCTGGGGCGCGTTCCTCGACTCCACCCTGGACCGTGTGCAGGACGCGGCCGTGTTCCTCGGGCTGTGCCTGTGGGGCTTCGGCGTCGGCGCCGCACCCGCGGTCGGCGCGCTCTCCGGGGCCTGCCTCGCCCTGGGCATGCTCGTCTCCTACGTGCGCGCCAAGGCGGAGGCCCTCGGCTGGAGCGCGCACGTCGGCATCGCCGAGCGCGCCGAACGGCTCGTGGCCACCCTCGTGGTCGCCGGCCTCACGGGCCTCGGCCTGCCCCCGGTCGTCCTGGCCGTCACCTTGGGGCTGCTCGCCGCCGCGTCCCTGGTCACCGTCGGCCAGCGCATGGCCGTGGTACGCCGCCAGGCGCGCGACGACGCCTGACCGGCCCAGCCGCAGGACCCGCCCGTCAGCCCGCCGCGATCTCCGCGACGACGGCGCCCGTCACCCGCACGAGGTCGGCGGGGGCGATCTCCACATCCAGGCCGCGTTGCCCGCCGGAGACGTACATGAGCTCCGCGTCGAGGGCGGAGGAATCCAGGACGACGGGGTGGGGTCGGCGCTGGCCCAGGGGCGAGACGCCGCCCCGCACGTAGCCGGTCCGGCGCTCGACGACGGCCAGATCGGCCAGGGCGAGCCGCTTGACGCCCAGCACCGCGGCGGCGGCCCGCAGGTCCAGCTGACCGGACACGGGCACCACGCATGCGGCGAGCGCGCCGTCGGGGTCCGCCACCATCAGCGTCTTGAACAGTCGGTCGGCGGGCACGCTGAGCGCCCGGGCGACCTGGACGCCGAACCGCTCGCCGCCGGCGTCGAGGGCCACGTCGAAGGTGTGCAGCCGGTACGGGACGCCGGCGGCCTCGAGGGCGGCGACGGCCGGCGTGGCCGCCCCGTGCCGGGCGCCGCGATCCTTCTTGCGCTGGCCCACGGCGGACTCAGGCGATCCCGGCCTGCTCGCGCACGTTGCGCTTGATGCGGCCGAGCATGGCGGACATGCCGCGCAGGCGCAGGGGGGTGAGGGCCTTGGCCAGGCCGAGGCGGGTGGGGATGTCCTCGGGCACGTCCACGACCTCGAGGGCGCTCAGCCCGTCCAGGCCTTGGGTGAGCACGGAGGCGAAGCCGCGCGTGGTGGGCGCCTCCGGGGGAGCGGTGATGAAGAGGCGGACCGGGGCCTGCGGGCCGGGCTCACCCTCGAGCTCGACGGCCAGGAACAGCGGGGTCTGGCACTCCACGACCTGCTCCATCTCGGCCTCGTGGCCGTCGTAGCGCTCCGGCAGCGCCGGCAGCTCGTCCGAGAACTCCAGCAGCAGCTCGAGCTTCTCGGGATCGGGCACCCCGGCGAAGTCGTCGATGATCTCGGCCAGGGCGGCGGGCACGGCGTGGTTCTCGGTCATGGTGTCCCAGTCTAGTGATCCACGCCGTGCCGGGGGCTCAGCGCGCGGGGGCCTCGCCCGGCTCTTCGCCGACGGCGATCGGCAGGCGCACGGCGTTGCCCCACTCGGTCCAGGAGCCGTCGTAGTTGCGGACGTCCTCGTGGCCGAGCAGGTACTTGAGCACGAACCAGGTGTGGGAGGACCGCTCGCCGATGCGGCAGTAGGCGATCACGTCGTCGCCCTCCTGCAGCCCGGCGCCGGCGCGATAGACCTGCTCCAGCTCGGCGCGGGACTTGAAGGTGCCGTCCTCGTTGGCCGCGGACGCCCACGGCACGGACGCCGCCGTGGGGATGTGGCCGCCGCGCAGGGTGCCCTCCTGCGGGTAGCCGGCCATGTGCGTGGTCTCGCCCGTGTACTCGGGACGGGAGCGGACGTCGATCAGCGGGGTGGTCCCGATGGCCTTGAGGACGTCCTCGCGGGCGGCGCGCTCGGTGTGGTCGTCGCGCTCGATCACCGGGTACTCGGCGCGGGCCACGGTCGGGACCTCGCGGGTGGTCTCGCGTCCCTCCGCGATCCACTTGTCACGGCCGCCGTCCATCAGGCGCAGGTCCTCATGGCCGTAGAGGGTGAACACCCACAGGGCGTAGGCGGCCCACCAGTTGGACTTGTCGCCGTAGAACACCACGGTGGTGTCCCGGGAGATCCCCTTGGAGGCGGCGAACTCGGCGAAGGCCTCGGGGCCGACGAAGTCGCGGGTGACGGGGTCGTTGAGCTCGGTGTGCCAGTCGACGCGCTGGGCGCCGGGGATGTGGCCGGTGGAGTAGAGGAGAGCGTCCTCGTTGGACTCGAGGACCACGACGTCCTCGTCGCCGACATGGTCGGCGACCCACTGCGTGGACACCAGCTTCTCGGGGTGGGCGTACTCGGAGAACTTCGCGGCGGTATCGGTCATGGCACTGCCTTCCTTCGCGTCGGGCGGGCCCGCACGGGCCCGGGGCGGGCGGCACGACGACGGCGGGTTCCGTGTCCGTGCCCTGCGCGCCAGATTACGGCACGTCGGTGTCACGTAAGAGGGTAGGGGCCCCTCAGTCCGGGACACGCGAGGTCACATGGGTCGGGTCCGCGGCCCGATAGCATGGCCCGGAATCCCCGTCGTCGACCCTGGGAGTGTCCCGTGGCTCAGATCGTCCACCTCGCCGACCGTTCGCCGCAGGTCACCCCGGACCAGCTGCTGGCCGGCTTCCACCCGTCGTACCGCTTCGGCACGGTGTCCTTCGACACCTACATCCCGGACCCCGCGCACCCCTCGCAGGCACAGGCCGTGGAGCGGCTGCGCCGGTTCGCGGCAGACCTCGGCCGGGGCGGCTCGGGCGGCGGGTTCCTCGGCGGCCTGTTCGGCGGGAAGAAGCGGGCGGCGGGGCCGGCCGGCATCTACCTCGACGGCGGCTTCGGTGTCGGCAAGACCCACCTGCTGGCCTCGACGTGGCACGCGGCCCCCGGACCCAAGGCGTTCGGCACGTTCGTGGAGTACACCAACCTCGTGGGCGCCCTGTCCTTCCGCAAGGCGGTGGACGAGCTCAAGGAGTACACCCTCGTGTGCATCGACGAGTTCGAGCTCGACGACCCGGGGGACACCGTGCTGATGTCCCGCCTCATGCGCGAGCTGGCCGACGCCGGCGTGCGCCTGGTGGCGACCTCCAACACCCTGCCGGGCTCGCTCGGCGAGGGGCGCTTCGCGGCGCAGGACTTCAAGCGCGAGATCCAGGTCCTGGCCGACCAGTTCGAGGTCATCCGCGTGGACGGCGAGGACTACCGCCACCGCGGCCTCTCCGCCGCCCCGTCGCCGCTGGACGACGCCGCCGTCGAGGCCACCGCCCAGGAGAACTTCCCCGACGCGGGTGTGCTCGCCGTGGACGACTTCGCGGACCTCACCGCGATGCTCTCCCGCGTGCATCCCTCCCGCTACCGCGAGCTCGTCAAGGACGTGGACGTGCTCGCCCTCCACGACGTGCACACCATCACGGAGCAGGCCACGGCCCTGCGCTTCGTGGTGTTCGCGGATCGCCTGTACGACAAGGACGTGCCCGTCCTCGCCTCCGGTGTGCCCTTCGACGCCCTGTTCACGCAGGAGATGATGCACGGCGGCTACATGAAGAAGTACTTCCGCACGGTCTCCCGCATGACCGCCCTGGTCCGGGAGGGCCAGACGGGGGTGGCCGAGCACAAGTGAGCCACCGCCCCTGACCGGCACGACGACGGCGCGCACCGAGGCGGGTGCGCGCCGTCGCCGTGTGCGGGGCCGGGTCAGCGTGCGTCGCGGAAGTACAGCGCCGCCCGCTTGCCCGGCAGCTCGACCTCCCGGTCCACCGTGAAGCCCAGAGCCCGGGCGGTCTTCACGGCCCGCGTGTTGCGGACGTCCGGCTCGATCACGAGCCGACGCGTGCCGGGGCGTGCGCCCAACCAGTCCACAATGCTCCGGTAGGCCGTGGCGCGGGCGCGCCCCTGCAGGCCGCCGGGGGCGGTGATGAAATGGAATCCGAGGTCCCCGTCCCGCACCTCGTAGGCGCCGCCGACCTCCTCCGCGCGAGGGTCGTAGGTCTGCACGAGGGCCACGAGGGTCCCGCCGTGCCACACGAGGTGGTTC
The DNA here is from genome assembly GCF_054960655.1 of Micrococcus sp. PSi08. Taxonomy (NCBI): domain Bacteria; kingdom Bacillati; phylum Actinomycetota; class Actinomycetes; order Micrococcales; family Micrococcaceae; genus Micrococcus; species Micrococcus sp. PSi08. Next base: position 83,936 of record NZ_JBHNYP010000010.1, read on the forward strand.
GCGTGGGTGGGCTGGAACTCGAGGAAGTCGTAGACCTCCTCGACGTCCTGCACGCTGTGCCCGCGCATCCCGTAGAACTCCGCCCGCGGCTCCGTGACGAGTGCGTGGATCAGCGGGGCGTCCAGGGCCGGGCGGACGCGCGTCATGGTCAGGCCCAACGCCCCGACGCCGACCTCGGCCACGATGCGTCCCGGAGGGGCCCCGCCGGGGACGGAGCGGGCGGGTGCGACGCCGCTGCCGGCGGACGGGGGGACGGGACGGGACGGCACGGGCAGCAGGCGGCCGGCGGCCCACGCGTCCAGCTGATCCGTCACGTGCCCGCCTCCGAGACCGGAGGCGCCGAACGGGACGACCCACCGGCTGCGGGTGCGGTCGCCGAGGTCGAACACGACCCGGGCCACCGGCCCGCGGTGGGTGCCGACGGCCAGGCCGGGGGCGTGCGAGGTGGCGCAGACCGCGTCCGCGGTGCCGCCCACCCGGACGGACCCGATCGTGTCGAGCACGTCGGCGAGCCCCGGCACGTCCGGCCCGCCGGGATGCTCGTGCGTGAACAGGAACGGGGTCAGGGCATGCGCCTCGCCCCAGGTCCGGGCCGCGCCGTCGGGGCCCGGCGGCTCGGCGGCGTCGTCGACGGCGGCGACGGCGGCCCGCACGAGGTCCCTCGTCGACGCTGTGATCCCCAGGGCCGCGCGCAGCGGCTCCGGCCCGCGCTCGGCGAGCGCCGCGCCGACCCATGCGGCGGCGTCGCCCCACGGTGCCCACGGGCCGCCGAGCAGGGCCCGCGAGGCGGGCGGCAGGTGCGCGATCAGGGCGGCGGCCACCTCGTGCTCCACGAGGAGCCACCAGCGGGCCGCGGCCGATCCGGCGGCGGCGTCGCCGGCCCACGCCGGGACGGACTCCGCGGCCAGCACGCCGTCCGCGACGAGCGCGTCGACGGCGTCGGCGAGCCAGGCCCGCGGCGCGCCCGGGGTCCGGGTGTCCGTCTGCAGGGCGGCCATCGCGTCCACGGTCCGCTCCTGCGGTGCCAGCGCCTCGAGGGCCTCCCGGATGCGGCGGGACCGCCACGGCGCGCACGCGTCCACGGTGAGGCAGGCGGTGTCCGGGTGGGGCTCGTTGGCCGCCACCACGACGTCGTCCGCCGCGGCCGGCGCGGGCCAGCGCACCCAGCGCTGATCGAGGGACCCGTCGGCGGAGCCCCGGCCCAGCGCGGAGGCCCGCGCCGCACCCCAGGCCGAGCGTCGATCCCGGCGCCGCACGGCCCCGGCGTGCCGGGTGAGCACCGTCCGCCGGTCCGCGACGATCACGCGATTGACCGGCTCGACGTGCCGGTCCAGCACCGCGCAGGCCTCCGCGGCGCTCGCGGCCGTGAGCAGCCGGCGCGCGCTCGGCAGGCCGGTGTCGGCGCGGTCCCAGGCGGGGAACCGCATGCTCACCGGGCCGGCGCCGGGCACGTCCACGAGCCGCCCGCGCGGGGTGTGGGCCACCCGCACGTCCACGGGGTCGCCGCCGCGCACGTGCACCCGCTCGGTCCGGGCGTCGAGGACCTCCGGCCCCTCGGGGGCGTCCTCGAGGACCATCTCGAGCGAGGACACCATCGCCGAGGTCGTCACCCACGCGACGTGCTCGGACTGCCCCACATGCGGGACGCCCGGCACACCGGGGAAGGCCAGGCCGACGACGTCGACGCGGTCCCGGGGACGCTCGGCCTCCACCACGAGGCGCACCTGCTGGTAGACGCCGGGCAGCTCGAGCAGCCGGTGCGGGTCGGCGGCCACGAGCGGAGCGCCCTCGGCGCCGACGCGCACCGCCCAGGCGTTCGAGCCGTCCGCGTCGGGGCGCGGCGAGATCAGCGCCGCGGCGAGCGCGGGGAAGCGCTCGGCCAGCAGGGTGCGGAACAGGGCGGCCGGCGCGTTGGTCAGCCAGACGTTGTAGCCCAGGTGCAGGGCGAGCGCCGTGTGCGGGTCGAACGGCAGCGGCTTCACCCCGTGGGCGGCGAACTCGGGCGCGCGCCGGGCCCCGGCGTCCAGCCCCGCGTTCACGCCGTCGGCGAACCGGGTGAACCAGGCCCGGTCCTCCGCGTCGTCGAGGGCGTCGAACGCCCGGCGGGCCGCGCCGTCCAGGTCCATCTGCCGGGCGGCGACGTCGTTCGCCACCGCCGGCGGGCCGAACACCTCGGCGCCCATGCCGGTGACCCGGCGGTGCTCGCAGTCGACCTGCCAGGCCCGCTCCGTCGCCACGTGCCACCCCTGGAGGTAGGCCAGCTCGGGCAGGGACGCGGCCACGAGCGTCGGCACGCCGTGCGCGTCCCGGTGGCAACGGCCCGCCACGTCACCCGTCGCCGTCCCGGTCCACGCGTCCGCGCTCATGCCGCGGCGTCCTGCCGGAGCTCCGCCAGCGCGCGGCGCAGCGGCGCGGACACCGGGTTGGCCAGGCGACCGGCGTAGAGCAGCGAGCCCGACGGGTCCGTCAGGTCCACCATCTGCGTGGCGTTCCGCAGCTGCAGCCGGTTCAGGCACGAGTGCGCGAAGTCCTCCGCGTCCAGGCCGAGGCGCTCCACATCCGCGAGCCCCAGGGCCGTGTACTCGGCGAGGACCCGCCCCACCACGGCGTAGAACTCCTCCGCCGGCAGCAGGGCGTCCGCGTCCATCACGTCGGCCAGATGGCGCAGCACGCCGTCCAGCATGTCCGTGAAGAAGGAGAGGGAGAGGTCCTCGTCGGTGAGGTCGATGCGGATGCGCCGGGTCTGCTCCGTGAGCGGGACGCCGTCCGCGCCGACCACCACCTCCTCCCCGATGTCCTTGAGGAAGGCGCCGGTGACCCGTCCCTCCCGCAGGCGGAGCACGATGTTCTCCCCGTGGGGCATGAACACGGTCGAGTAGGCGGCGGCCAGATGCACCAGCGGGGTCACGTAGGCCGTCACCACCCCGTGCAGCCACTGCGCCGCCGTCAGCCCCGAGCGCTCCACGAGCGCCCCCGCCACGGAGCGGCCCCCGCCGTCCCGGTGCAGCAGCGCCGCCATGGTCATGACCCGTTCGCCCTCCGCCAGGCGCGGCAGCGGACTCTCCCGCCACAGGGCGGCGAGCATCTTCGTGTGAGGACCCTTCGAGCCCACGGCATGGAAGGCGTCCCCGGTGTACCCGGCCGAGGCGTACTCCCGCAGCACCCCGAAGCCCCACCTCGCGAGCAGGGGGTCGGAGTCCACGAGGTCGGCCACCACCGCGTTGATCGCCGGGGTGACGGACATGTACGCGGGGGAGAGGCCGCGCACGAACCCCATGTTCTGCACGGACAACGCCGTCTTCAGCTGCGGGGCGTGCGGGTCGCTCGCGTTGAACAGGGTGCGCACCGCCTGCATGGCCGTGAACGCGTCCGGGTCTTCGCCCACGTGCACCAGCCGCCCCGCGGCGAGGTCGGGGGCGAACGCCACCTGGATCCGGTGCTCCCACTGCCACGGGTGCACCGGGATCAGCGTGTACGCCTCCGGATCGACGTCGAGCGCCGCCGCCCGCTCCGCCCACAGGCCCGCCACCGCCTCGGTGATCGGCGGGGGCGGCGCCGGCACGGCGGCGCCCGCGCTCGCGGTCTTGGGCCAGGTCCACCGTCCCCCGAGCTCGGAGGGGAACGCGAGCCACACCGGGTGCAGCGCCCGCCCGCCCTCGGGGGCGAACATCGCGTACTCCGTGGCCCCCCAGCCGATGCGGCCGTTGGTGGCCACGAAGCCCGGGTGTCCCTCGCTCATGGCGGCCTCCACCGCCGTGTAGTCCGCGTCCACCAGGTCGGCGGCGGACGGGCGCTCGCCGGCCAGGGTGTGGCACCGGGCGGCGAAGGTGGAGGCGAGCTCCTCGAGATAGACGTCCAGCGCCTCGCCGGCCAGCCCGAGCACCTCGGCCGCGTCGAGGACGAAGCGGTCGACGGCCACCGCGTCCGGATCCCCGGCACGGCACACCGAGTCCGGATCCACGCCGAGGTGCTCGAGCGGGAGGGCACGCGCGGTGAACGTCCACCGCACCCCGCCCAGGGTGAGCGTGTAGGCGTGGCGGCCGGCGTCGTCGACCCGCTCGCCGCGCACCGGCGTCAGGAGCCGCTCATGGGTGAACTCGCGGATCGCCTTGGCGACGAGCAGCCGGTGGGCGTGCCGGGCGGTCGGCGCCGTCAGCGCGTCCAGGCGGGACGGGGAGGACGGGGGGACGGGGGTCATGCGGACACCTGCCTGTCGGGGGTGAGGAGGAGCGGGGGCTCGGGGAGGGTGAGGTCCAGCCCGGCGGCGAGGACGCCGATCCGGCTGGCAGTGAAGGACTCGGGCGTGGCGATCGAGAGCATCGCCGTCTTGGATCCCAGCGCCACGGGACCGAGCTCCGTGAACCCGGCGGCCAGGTTCTTCGCCCGGATGGCGGCGTTGCGCTCGTCCGGCTCGACGACGACGCGCCGCGCCCCCGGCTGGGCCAGGCACCAGCGCACCACCGCGGCCATCACCAGGTCCGTGGTCCCGGGCACCGGGGTGTCCGTCGGGGCGACGAGCACGTGCAGGCCGATGTCGCCGGGCGCGCCCGCATACCGTCCGGCCAGCTCCGAGTGGGCCGGGTCGTAGACCTCCACCAGGAAGGTCGCGGTCCCGTCCACGAGCCCCACGTGCGCGTGGTGGTGCGGGTGCGCGGCGATCGCCTCGTACTCGGCCACGACGTCGGCCAGGCCCGCCTCCGTC
>NZ_JBHNYP010000011.1:0-88279 GCF_054960655.1 Micrococcus sp. PSi08
CCTGACCCCGGCCGGAGAAGACCTGCGCCAACGACCCCAGAAGATCACCGCGAGAGGGCCGGGGCACATGGTGCACCTGGACGTGAAGAAGATCGGGCGCATCCCCGAGGGGGGCGGCTGGCGTGCTCACGGCCGGGACTCCGAGAACGCGCGAGCAGCCAAGCGCGGGCCTGGCCGACGGGTCGGCTACACCTACCTGCACTCGGCGATCGACGGGTTCACCCGCCTGGCCTACACCGAGGCGTTGGAGGACGAGAAAGCGGTGACCACGATCGGGTTCTTCTGCCGGGCGCGGGCGTTCTTCGCCGCCCACGGGATCCGGATCGACAGGGTGATCACGGACAACGGCAACAACTACCGGGCCGTGGACTTCACCCGGAAGGTGGTCTCGCTCGGGGGCCGGCACCACCGGATCCGCCCCTACACCCCGCGCCATAACGGGAAGGTGGAGAGGTACAACCGGCTGATGGTGGACGAGGTCCTCTACGCCCGCCCGTACACCTCAGAGCAAGCTCGGCGTGAGGCCCTGGCGGTGTGGGTGAACCACTACAACTACCATCGGCCTCATACCTCCTGCGGAGACGCTCCTCCGGCCTCACTGGCCCCGGCCCGAGTCAACAACGTCATGCCCTCCTACACCTAGCGAGCAAGGCGAGCGGGCACGGGGCGGCCAGCCTGTTCTGATGGTCGTGGCGAGAAGGACATTGCTTTCTGCAGGGCTCGTGTGATTTTGGGACTGCTCAGTTGCCGGGGGCCTTGTCGGACCGCTGCTGCGGTGCGTCGTCGGGGAGTGGACCGTGCCAGGTCGAGGTAGGCCTCCGCCACGCCGTGCGGGTCATGCTGGGCCTTCATCGCAGCTCGCAGACTCCGGCGGGGGTCGTATGCGGCGTGAAGATCTGCCGCGATCTGAGAAGCATCGGGCCAGGAGCCCTCAGTGTGGCCGCCGAAGTTGGACGCCCACAGGGCCGGGAGCGTCTCCTCTGTCACCATCCCGTGGTACCCCCGGTAGTCGAAGCAGAGGACGTTCCTCCCCGCAGCGGTCGCCTCCATGGCGACCCTGGCGATGCCCACGACGACGTCCGCCCATTGGTAGACCTCTTGGGGATCGGAGACGGCAGTCTCCCGGCCGACCACGCGGAGCTCCAGACCTTCGACCGTGCAGACCTCTTTCAAAACGGGCAGGGCCCGACCCTGACGGTTCGAGACGAAGGCGATCCGCTGCGGAGTGGAGCTCAGTTCCCGCATCGGCCGGAAGTGCGCGAAGTCGATGGGGTTGCGGATCAAGGCTGCAGGGAACGGAATGCGCCTCGTGACCGCTTCGGACACCCCGACGTAGGCATCCGCACCGAGGACCGGGACTTCTTCGTAAGGGAGGACGCCATGGCTGGTGAAGACCCGCTTCCCGATCTCCGCGCTTCTCAATGCCTGCATGCTCGGCCAATGGTTGATGAGGGCCACGTCGTAGAAGAGTGAAGGGTCGAAAGGCGTGAGACCGCCATGCTCCCCATCCCCTGAATAAAGGTGAACCTCGTGGTTCGCGGACAAGGTGCGCTGCATCTGCCGTATCCATGCCTGGGTGCCGCCGTTGTAGCTCATGCCCGAGTTGGCCAACAGGATGCGCAAGGTCATACGAGGACTGTAGAGGAGGGGCTTTCCAAGCTGGGAGGGCTCCGCGGGCTCCCGCTTACACTCGGGGTCATGCACCTCCTCGTCACCGGCGGCGCCGGGTTCATCGGCTCGAACTTCGTCCACCACGTCGTCCGCGAGACCGGGCACGACGTCGTCGTCCTGGACAAGCTGACCTACGCCGGCAACCGGGAGAACCTCGCCGGCCTGCCCGAGGGTCGCGTCACTCTCGAGGTGGGGGACATCTGCGACGCGGCCCTGGTGGACCGCTTGGTCGCCGAGTCGGACGCCGTCGTGCACTACGCGGCGGAGTCCCACAATGACAATTCGCTGAACGATCCCTCCCCGTTCATCCAGACGAACATCGTCGGAACCTTCGTCCTCCTCGAAGCGGCCCGCAAGCACGGCAAGCGCTTCCACCACGTCTCCACGGACGAGGTCTACGGCGACCTCGAGCTCGACGACCCGGCGAAGTTCACCGAGACCACCCCGTACAACCCCTCCAGCCCGTACTCGGCCTCGAAGGCCGGCTCGGACCACCTGGTGCGCGCGTGGGTCCGCTCCTTCGGAGTGCAGGCCACGCTGAGCAACTGCTCCAACAACTACGGCCCGTACCAGCACATCGAGAAGTTCATCCCGCGCCAGATCACCAACCTGATCGACGGCGTCCGCCCCCGCCTCTACGGCCAGGGCGTCAACGTCCGGGATTGGATCCACACGGAGGACCACTCCTCGGCCGTGCTGCGGATCCTCGAGCGCGGCGAGATCGGCCGCACGTACCTGATCGGCTCGGACGGGGAGAGGAACAACAGGGAGATCGTGGAGATCCTCCTCGAGCTCTTCGACCGCCCCGCGGACGACTACGACCTCGTGGCCGACCGCCCGGGCCACGACCTGCGCTACGCGATCGACAACACCGCCCTGCGCACCGAGCTCGGCTGGGAGCCGCAGTTCACGGACATCCGCGCCGGTCTGGCGGACACGGTCCGCTGGTACCGCGAGAACGAGGCCTGGTGGCGTCCGGCCAAGGCCGCCGTCGAGGCCACCTACCGCGCCCAGGGCCAGTGAGGGGGCACCGCTGATGCGCATCACCGAGACCGCCATCCCCGGCCTGCTCGTCCTCGACCTCGACGTCCACGGGGACAACCGCGGCTGGTTCAAGGAGAACTGGCAGCGGGAGAAGATCCGCTCCCTCGCCGCCGAGCACCCCCGCTTGGCCTCGCTCGCCCCGGTGCAGAACAACATCTCCTTCAACGACGCCGTCGGCACCACCCGCGGCATCCACGCCGAACCCTGGGACAAGTACGTGGCCGTCGCCCACGGCCGGATCTTCGGCGCCTGGGTGGACCTGCGGGAAGGGCCGTCCTTCGGCGCCGTCGCCACCGTGGAGCTCGGCCCGGAGAAGGCCGTCTTCGTGCCGCGCGGGGTGGGCAACTCCTACCAGACGCTCGAGCCGGACACCGCCTACACCTACCTGGTGAATGACCACTGGTCCGCCGACGCGCAGGGCCAGTACACGTTCCTCAACCTCGCGGACCCGACGGCGGCCATCGCCTGGCCCATCCCGCTCGAGGACGCCGAGCTCTCGGACAAGGACCGCGCCCACCCGATGCTCGCGGACGTCACCCCCATGCCGCCCGCCCCGATCCTGGTGCTCGGTGCCGGCGGCCAGCTCGGCCGCGCCCTCGTGGCCCGCGCCGAGGCCGCGGGGATCCCGGTCGAGGCCCACGGCCGGGACACGTGGGACATGACCGATCCGGCCTCGTGGCCGCGGGAGCACTTCCGCGGCCTGCGCGCCGTGGTCAACGCGTCCGCCATGACCGAGGTGGACGCCGCCGAGACGCCCGAGGGCCGGGCCCAGGCCTGGGCCGTCAACGCGACCGCCGTCGCCGAGCTCGCCCGCCGCTGCACCGAGGCCGGCGTCCCCCTGGCGCACGTCTCCACGGACTACGTGTTCGACGGCACCCTCCCCGTGGGGCAGGAGCACCCGGTGGACCACCCGCCCGCGCCGCTGGGTGTCTACGGCCAGTCGAAGGCCGCCGGTGAGGCCGCGGTGCGCACCGTGCCGCGGCACTGGATCGTGCGCACCTCCTGGGTGATCGGGGAGGGGAAGAACTTCGTGGCCACGATGGCCTCTCTCGCCGAGCGCGGGATCGACCCGGCCGTCGTCGCCGACCAGCACGGCCGCCTCACCTTCGCCGACGACCTCGCCGACGCCCTGCTGCACCTGGTCACCACGGACGCGCCCACGGGCACGTTCCACATGACCAACAGCGGTGACGTGGTCACCTGGCACGACGTCGCCCGGTGGGTCTTCGAGGACACCGGCCACGACGCCGCGCGCGTCTCCGCCACGACCACCGCCGCGTACCTGGCCGGCAAGGAGGGCGTGGCCCCGCGGCCGACCAACAGCGCCCTCGACCTCGGGCCCCTGGCCGCCGTCGGCTACACCGCCCCGGATCAGCGCGAACGCCTGCGAGACCACCTGTCAGAAATGACGGGTGGCACACGCTGATACTCTTGCAGAAATCGCGTCTGCTCAGAGAAAATACATCTGGCATACATCGCCCCCCGAGAGGCCCCGTTATGAACGCTCACTCTGCTTCCACCACCGCGTCAGGCCCAAGTCGACGCGCCGTCGCCACCGGTCTGGCCTGGTCTGTCCCCGCCGTCGCCATGGTCTCGGCGGCACCGTCCTTCGCCGTCTCGCTGCGCAAGGATCCCGGCATCAACGGCTGGGTGCTGAACTCGCCGCATAATCGGGGCAATTGCCGCTATGATCTCGAAGTCAACTCGGCGCCGTCCAACCCGCGCCCCACTCCCGATGGCGCGCCCTGGGGGCTCTACCTCTACGACGTCTCCAAGGACGCCAGCTACAGCGACGCCAAGCTGGTCTACTGGGTGCGCGGCACTCATACTGCGACACGGAACCCGATCAGATGGCAGGCGGCCGCGGGGCATTCTTCGCTGTGGTCAGGCCCCGTGACGGGTGCTCCGCAGACGAAGGCCGACGGGTTCGTGTACACCCCCTACACCTGGACGTACACCGGCACCATTGACCCGGCGGACGTCCGTAGTGACGGGCGGCTGTACTTCGAGACCTTCCATGTGAAGGCCGTCGACTTCTCCATGTGGGAGAATAACCGTTGCCTGCCCCTGGACTTCTGGACGTACCGGGAGATCACTGTGGACCCGGACGGGCCCACCGGGCCGCAGCAGCCGATGACACTCAGCTTCGAACGCCGCAACGGGCCGAGCGGCCCCTACGTTCCCGGCGCTCAGGGGCGCATGGCGGTCACGCCGGACGCCGAAGCCACGGCAGATCTGCAGCAGCTGAGCAGCTGAACCGGGCCACCCGCCCCCGTCGTGCGGGTGGTGTCCTGTCGGGGTTGCCCAGGCGAGGGAGCGCGCGCTCAGTGATCGACGAGGCCGCCGCCAGCACTGGCCGGCGTGCACAGACGCAGTGGGGCCCCGCACCGGAAAGTGCGGGGCCCCAGCGCGTGGAGGGGACTGGCGTCAGCCCTTCTTCGCGCGTGCGGCCCGACGGGACTTCTTTCCGCCCTTGCCGGCCGTGCCGGTTCCCTGCAGGTACTTGTCATGTGACTTGTGGTACGTGCTCTCGTACCCGTAGCCATAGGAGTAGCCGCCGCCGCGCTGGGAGCGCGCGACGCCGTTCATGACGACGCCCAGCAGATGCGCGTCCACTGCGGCGAGATTCTCCACAGCCGCCTCCAGGTGGTCCTTGCGGGTCCGTCCCTGACGCACCACGAGCACCGTCCCGTCCACAGCGGCGGCCAGGAGGGAGCCGTCCGTGACGGGCAGCAGGGGAGGGGAGTCGACGATGACGAAGAAGTCCTCCGACGCCAGCTTCAAGAGGGCCCGCATGCGCTTCGAGCCCAGCAGCTCCGACGGGTTCGGGGGCGTCCGGCCGGCGGGGAGCAGCGTGAGGTTCGGGATGCCGGTGGCCGCGAGGGCGTCGTCCGGCTGCACCTCACCCGCCAGCACCTCGGACAGGCCCACGTCGCCCGCCACCTGGAAGAGGTCGTGCTGCCGGGGCCGCCGCAGGTCGGCGTCCACCACGAGCACCCGTTCGCCGGCCAGGGCCAGGGCGCGGGCCAGGTTCGACGCGACCGTCGACTTGCCCTCGGAGGGGTCCGCGCTCGTGAACGAGACGACGCGCGGCGGCTCGTCGACGGAGACGAACTTGAGGTTGGTGCGCAGCGCCCGGATGGCCTCGCCGGCCCGGGGGTCGAGGTCCACGGCCTCCTCGCCCGTGCGGGTCAGGGACGCGTTCTCCGGAACGGCTCCGATCACGCCGGCGCCGGTGATCTCCTTCACGTCGGCGCGGCTGCGCACCTTCACGTCCAGGAGGCGGCGGAGCACGGCGATGGCGAGTCCCGCGCCCAGTCCGGCCACCGCGCCCAAGAGGACGTTGCGCCGGGTGTCAGGGCTCACGGGGGCAGAGGGCACGCGGGCGTCGGACAGCGGCACGACCTCCAGCGGGCTGTTCTTGTCCACGTCCGCCGCCACGTCCGCCGTCGCCTGCAGTGCACTGTTCGCCAGCTGCGCGGCGGTCTCGGGATCCGTCGAGGTGGCGGTCACCTTGATCATGCTGGACTCGGGGACGAGCACCGCGGAGAGCGAGCCGTCGCCGTCCTGCCCCGTGTCCTGTGCCACGCGTTCACGCACGGCCTCGCTGTTGATCAGGGCGACGTAGGCCTGAGCCCGGCTCTCGGCGGGCAGGTTGCTGGTGATGAGGCTCTGATCTGCAGCCCGGGCGGCGAGGAACCCCTGAGATTCGGATGCGTAGATCCGGGGCTGCAGTGCGGAGTAGCCCCAACCCAACAGACCCCCCACGAGGGCTGCTGCCAGGAGCAGCAGGAGGTTGGCGCGCAGGAGGCGGAAGAAGTCGACGATCGTCACGGGGCACCTCGGGGGTCATGGACGGGGATGCACGGGCCGTTGTGGCCAGGAAACGCACAGGTCCACGGTACCAACACCCACCGTGCGCTCTGAGGCCCCGAGGACGAGGCCCGCCACCGCGCTACGCTGAGCCGAGTATTGCCCGGCGTCCACGAAAGGTTCCGCACCATGCGCCCGAGCACGCCCCGTGACCGGACGGCTGCCCGCGCCATGGGGGCCGTCGCGCCACCCGAGGCCCGGCCTGCCAGGCGTCACGCCTCACTCGGCCTCGTCCCGGACGGTCAGGCCGCGTGGACCCGCTCCCCGTGGAACCCCTTGGTCACGCCGGCCTCACCGCGGCTGTTCGAGGCCGTGCTGGCCATCGGCCTGGTGATGGACGCGTTCACCGCTCCCGGCCTGCCGATCCCGTTCGCGGAGTTCTCCGCCATCCTTCTGCTGCTCCTCGCCTCATTCCGGCAGCCCCGCCGGGACCTGTCCCACTACGGCGTGCTGGCCCTCGTCGCACTGGCCCTGGTGGCGTATCTCGTCGCGGTGACCGTGCACAACGACCTCGACCCCACGCGTCGCGCCACGAGGATCACGCTCCTGATCCTGCTGATCTACGCCATCGCCAGCGAGAGGATCGACATCAAGGGCGTCCTCTACGGGATGACGGCCGGCGCACTGATCAACGTGCCCCTCTTCTACGCGGGCCTGGCCCCGGACACCTACGGCGGCTACCTCACCGGGTTCCTGGGGGACAAGAACGTCTCCGGCCTCTTCTACGCGCTCCTGCCCGTGCTGCTCGTGGCCACCATGCAGCGCATGGGCCCCAAGCTCCTCGTGCTGGGCGCCGGCTCCGCCCTGACGTTCCTCACCGGCTCGCGGACCTCGATGGCCGGTCTGCTCTGCGCCGTCGTGTGGATCCTCGTGAGCCCCTACCTGGGGCGGGTCCTGCGTATCGCACTGGGGGTCGTCATGGGTTGGTTCGTCAGCTGGGCCGAGGAGAACCTGGCCGACCTCGGCATCTTCGGAGACCGCACGGGCACGGACTGGTTCCGGGCCGAGATCCAGCAGGCGTCCGCGGAGAAGGTCGCGGACACGTCCTTCTTCGGCCAGGGCCTCTCCACGGCCTTCGTGGAGCTGGACAACGTGACCATGTTCTTCCACAACTCCTATCTGGGGCTGCTGGTGGAGGGCGGCTGGCCGTTCCTGATCGTGGTGGTGGGCGCCTACCTGTGGCTGTGCCTGCGGCCCTTCGCCCGGACGCACCGATCGCCGTCGCGGGTGGCCGTCGAGGCCGCCGCCCTCATCATCCTGGTGACCTCCCTCCAGCTGGGTGAGGTGTTCATCACGATCTTCGGTGCCGTCGTCCTCGGCTGCGGTCTGCTGCTGAGTGCCCAGGAGAATGAGGAATCCCAGGGCGCGCCCGCGAAGGACCGGGCCCACCGCCGCAAGCTGGACCGCATCATCGAGCGGTCCCGGCGAGCGGGCCGCTGAGCGCGACGAGCATCACCGGTGCTATCCTGTCCAGGTTGCCCAGGCGAGGGAGCGCGCGCTCCGTGATCGACGAGGCCGCCGCCGCGCGTCAGCGTGCTGACCCGCTGCGGCACTGAAGCCCCCTCCTGGCCGCATCCCGCGCCGCCCCCGGCTGCGCGGCCGAGACCCCCACAGGAGGACGCATCATGTCTGACCAGCTCAAGATCAAGGTCACCCGCCGCACCGACTTCGGCAAGGGTGCCGCCCGCCAGGCCCGCCGCGCCGGCCTGATCCCCGCCGTCGTCTACGGCCACGGCCAGGAGCCCGTGCACCTGCTGCTGCCGGCCCAGGAGACCACCCTGGCCGTCCGCAACCCCAACGCCCTGCTCACCGTCGTGAACGAGGCCGGCGAGGAGCACCTGGTCCTGCCCAAGGACATCCAGCGCCACGCCATCAAGGACACCGTGGAGCACCTGGACCTCATCGAGGTCCGCCGCGGCGAGAAGGTCATCGTCGAGGTCACCGTGCATGTCGAGGGCGAGGTCGCCCCCGGCAACGAGTACGTGCTGGACTACGTCACCGTGCCGGTCGAGGCCGAGGCCACCGACCTGCCCGAGGCCGTCACCATCTCCATCGAGGGCCGCGAGGCCGGCGACCACGTGTACGCCACGGACGTGCAGGTCCCCGCCGGCACCACCCTGCAGCTCGAGGACGACATCGTCATCGCCACCGTCTCGGAGGTCGTCGAGCAGGACCTCGGCGACGAGTCCGTGCAGGAGGAGCAGGCCGCCGAGTCCGCCGAGGGCGAGTCCGAGGGCTCCGAGGACTGATCACGCCATGACGACGGGGACCACGCTCATCGTCGGGCTCGGCAATCCCGGGCCCGAGTACGAGCGCACCCGTCACAACGTCGGCCAGATGGTGGCGGATGAGCTCGCCTCCCGCATGGGGGTCGGGTTCACCCGCCACCGGGCCGGCGCCGTGGTGGCCACGGGTCGCCTCGGCATCGGGGGACCGCGCGTCGTGCTCGCGAAGTCCACCGGCTACATGAACGTCTCTGGACGCCCCGTCTCCGCGCTGGCGTCCTTCTACGGGATCGGCCCCGAGGACCTCGTGGTGGTCCATGACGAGCTGGACATCCCGTTCGACACCCTGCGTCTCAAGCGCGGCGGGGGAGAGGGCGGCCACAACGGCCTGAAGTCCATCACCGCCTCGCTCGGCACGAAGGACTACGCCCGCGTGCGCGTCGGCATCGGCCGACCCCCGGGCCGCATGGACGTGGCCGACTTCGTGCTGCGCCCCTTCACCAAGCCCGAGCAGGACGTCCTGCCGCTGCACGTGGACCGCGCGGCGGACGCCGTCGAGAAGCTCGTCACGGACGGGCTCGAGCCCGCCCAGCAGGCGTTCCACTGACCTCCCGCCCCGCGACATCCTCGACGGGGACGCAGCCCCACGCTCAGGGGGTCGGGGTCACGGCACGGGCCAGGGCATCCGCGATGGTCTCCAGGGCGGGATCCATGATCCGGATCATCTCCGCGTACCCCTCCACCGGCCCGCGGAACGGGTCCACGACGTCGAGGGGCTGGGCGGTCGACCGCGCGAGGGCCCGGTGGCGGGCCGCCTCCGCCGCGAACGCACGCACTCCTCGGCCCGCGGGGATCCAGTCCCGCCCGTCCCGCTGGTCCATCGCGCGGACCAGCGCCGCGAGTTCCAGCACGGTGAACACCCGCGCGACGGCCTGCGGCACTTCTTGGAGTGCGAAGCGCATGTGCTCCTGAGCCGCGGCCAACACCAGATCCGCCTCCGCCACCATGAACGGCTGCAACGCGGCGGGACGGTGGCCTTCCAGCCCGGTGACGCCGGCCTCGGCGCCGAGCCGCACGAGCGGCGGCGGCACCGTCAGGGCCTGGTTCGGCTGGGAGCCGGCGCTGCCGACCTCCACCCGGCCGGGGGCCAGAGCCGTCAGCCGGCCCTGCAGGGCCCGGCTCGCATAGGCCGAGCGGCACACGTTGCCGGTGCACACGATGAGCACGGCGTCCGGCGAGGGAAGGGCCCGGCGCCCCCGCCGGGCAGGCGGAGCCGAGCTCGACAGCGCCGGGCGACGGGAGAACGAGATCAACCGCGCGCGGCTCCGCCGTCACGCTCGAGCCACGAGGACAGCGCCCGGGCCTGACGATTGACGACCTTGCCGACCATCGGCTCGGCCTTCGCCGCGAGCTTCGAGCCCACCAGCGGGATCCGGCAGACGAGGGTGCCGTCCACGGAGAACTGGGAGCCCTCACCGGCGGCGGTCAGGCGGAGGGAGCCGTCCGCCGTCGCCTTGGCGGAGGGAACGGTGATGGTGGTGGTGCCGGCGCGGGAGCCGTCCGCGGCGGGCGCGTCCCAGCGCTCCACCTGCTCCACCTGGAGGGCGGAGCCGATGAGCTTGCGGGCCATGTCCGGGACCCGGTCCGGGATACGGTCCGCGGGCAGGGAGCGCACGGCGGTGACGGTCATCGCGCCCTCCGGGGAGCCCTCCACGGAGAACGAGACCAGGGAGCCGCCGAAGGACTCGACCACGGAACGGTGGAAGTCCTCGGACGCCAGGGCGGCTGCCACGGCCGCCGGCGGGTGCGGGATGGACTGCTGAGCGGAAAAGGCCACGGTGTCTCCTCGGGGTCAAGTCGGGCCGCGCCCGGCGGGCCGTGAGAGGCCGGCACCGGTTCGCCGACGGCGATGGGCGTCCATCCCTCACCTTATATGCTGGCCTCCGCGACCCGGGTCCCGTGCACGGCGCCGGGACCGGCCGCGCGACCCCTCGTGAACCCCCTGGAAGGTGTGTCCGCCATGTCGGCACTCTGGGCCGTGGCCCTCATCATGCTCCTGAGCGGGACGGCGAAGCTCCGTTCCGGCGAGGACGTGCAGGCCACGTTCACCCGGCTCAGGGTGCCCCGCCCGTTCGCGGCCCCCGCCCTGGCGCGCGCGTTCCCCTGGCTCGAGCTGCTGCTCGCCGCCGCCCTCCTGCAGCCCTTCACCCTGCTGCGTCCCGTCGTCGGCCTGGTGGCCGTGGCCCTCTTCGCCGCCTTCCTCGCGCTCGTGGTCCGGGCCCAGGACGACGGCGTCTCGTGCGGCTGCTTCGGCGAGGCCTCGGCCGCCCCGATCTCCCGCACCACCGTGGTCCGCAACGTCGTCTTCCTGGCCCTCGCCGTCCTGGCCCTGGCCGAGGGGATCGTCTCGCCGGTGGTGCACGGCGCGGGCCTGGCCTGGCAGCCGCTCACCGCCTTCGGCGCCGGGGCGTGGGCGTGGGCTCTGTTCGTGTCCGTGCTGCTCGCGACCGCCGCGTTCCTGGCCGGGCGCGAGTCCGTCCCGGCCGCGCCCGACGCCGCCCCGGCCGCGCCCGACGCCGCCCCGGCGACGCCCGAGGCTGAGGCCGCCGTCGACCCGGCCGACGGTGCCGAGCCCGAACGCCGCCCGTTCCCGGACGCCGTCGTGGTCGCGGACGGCGAGTACACCGGTCTGCACCGGCTGGTCCAGGACGGAGCCGTGGTGGCTCTGCGCCTGTCCACAGGGTGCGGCTCCTGCGCGCGGGTGATCGAGCGGCTGGACGAGTTCAAGGACGCACTCGGGCCGGTCCGGCTGCGGGTCCTCATGCCCCAGCGCGCCCCCGGCGCCGACGGGGCGATCCGCAGTGGCGCCGTCGACGCGTCGCTCGTGCTGGCCGACCCGGCCGGCGCCGCCTCGCAGGCCATCGGCCTGCATTCGTTCCCCACCGCCGTGCTGCTCGGCACGGACCGGCTGACCGCCGGCGGCCCGGTGGGCGGCGCCGACGACGTGCTCGCCTTCCTCGAGGAGATCCGGGAGATCATGACCACCGAACTGCCCGCCGCCATGGACGGCTCCACCGCCACCCCGGAGGCCCGCGCATGACCGCCCCCGTCCTTGCCCCGCTGCTGCCCCGTCTCCGCGCCGAGCGTGCGTTCGAGGCGGCCGCCGCCTCCGCGTCCCGCCCGCTCGAGGCCCGGGGTGTCGAGCTGGAGATCGGGCTGCCCGACGGCGCCCGCGCGCCCCTGCTGACCGTCCTCGCCGAGGCGCTGGCCGAGGGCCACGGCGAACGCGCCGCCGTCCTCGTCGTGACCGCGACCACCCGCGAGGCCGAGGACCTCGTGACCGACCTGGCCGCCTGGGCCCCGGCCGGCACGGCCGCGCTGTTCCCGTCCTGGGAGACGCTGCCGCACGAGCGCCTGTCCCCGCGCTCGGACACCGTGGGCGCGCGCCTGGCCGTGCTGCGCCGCCTCGCCCACCCGGAGGAGCACGCGGAGGGCCCGCTGCGCGTCGTCGTCGCCCCCGTGCGCGCCGTGCTGCAGCCCCTCGTGGCCGGACTCGGCGAGCTGAGCCCCGTGACCCTGCGGACGGGGGAGGAGCGGGACTTCGACGGCGTGGTGGCCGCGCTCGCGGACGCCGCCTACTCCCGCGTGGACATGGTCAGCCGGCGCGGCGAGTTCGCCGTGCGCGGCGGGCTGATCGACGTGTTCCCGCCCACCGAGGACTACCCCGTGCGCATCGAGTTCTTCGGGGACGAGGTGGAGCAGATGCGCTGGTTCTCCGTGGCGGACCAGCGCTCCCTCGAGGACACCACGGAGGACGGCTCGGGCCACCCCTCCGAGCTGTACGCACCCCCGTGCCGCGAGCTGCTGATCACGGACCACGTGCGCCGGCGCGCGAAGGAGCTGATCCCGGCCATGCCCGCCGCCGCGGACATGCTGGACCGGATTGCCGAGGGCGTGGCCGTGGAGGGCATGGAGTCCCTCTCCCCGCTGCTGGCCGAGGCCATGACGTCGCTGCCCCGCATGCTGCCCACCGGCTCGCTGACCGTCCTCGTGGAGCCCGAGCGCCTGCGCGGCCGCGCCGACGACCTGCTGGCCACCAACGAGGAGTTCCTCCAGGCCGCGTGGGCCGGCGCCGCGCAGGGCGCGGTCGCCCCGGTGGACGTGGCCGGGGCGGACCAGTCCGCCGCGGGCGGCTTCCTCACGGTGGCCGAACTCCGCGCGGCCGCGCTCGAGCAGGACCAGGGGTTCTGGTCCGTCACCGCGCTGGTCTCGGACGCCGAGCTGCTGCCCGACGCCGCCACCCTGCGCGCCACCCTCGGCGTCCCGCAGACCTTCTCGGGCGACATCGAGGCCATGGTCGCGCACACCCGCGTCCGGCTCGCGGAAGGGTGGCATGCCGTGGTCCTCACCGACGGCCCCGGCTCCGCCCGACGTCTCGCCGAGCTCACCACGGAGGCCGGCCTCACGGCCTCCGTGGTGGACGGGCCCCTGCCCGCGGACCTCGCCCCGGGGCGGGTCTCCATCGCGACGGCGCCCGTCGGCTCCGGCTTCACGATCCCGGACGCGCAGATCGCCCTGATCACGGAGCACGACCTCTTCGGCCGGCACCGCACCGCTGGCACGCGCGCCCCCGGGGCACGGCTGGCCCGGAAGCGGCGCAACGCCGTCGACCCGCTGACCCTGCAGCCCGGCGACCACGTGGTGCACTCCCAGCACGGCATCGCCCGCTTCGTGGAGCTGCAGCGCCGCAAGGTCACCGGCGGTCCGCGCACCGCCCCCGGCGCCGAGGAGTCCTACCGCGAGTACCTCGTGCTCGAGTACGCGCCCTCGAAGCGCGGTGCCCCCGGCGACCGGCTGTTCGTGCCCACCGACCAGCTCGACCTGATCTCCACCTACGTGGGAGGGGAGACGCCGTCGCTGTCCAAGATGGGCGGCTCGGACTGGGCGCAGACCAAGTCCAAGGCCAAGCGCGCCACCCGCGAGATCGCCGGCGAGCTCATCCGCCTGTACTCGGCCCGCATGGCCTCGCGCGGCCACGCGTTCGCCCCGGACACCCCGTGGCAGGGCGAGCTGGAGGAGGCGTTCCCGTTCATCGAGACGCCGGACCAGCTGACCACCATCGAGGACGTCAAGAAGGACATGGAGGCGGCCGTCCCCATGGACCGCCTCGTCTCCGGTGACGTCGGCTTCGGCAAGACCGAGGTGGCCGTGCGCGCCGCGTTCAAGGCGGTGCAGGACGGCAAGCAGGTGGCCGTCCTCGTCCCGACGACGCTGCTCGCCCGCCAGCACCACCAGACGTTCTCCGACCGGTTCGCTGGCTTCCCCGTCAAGGTGGCCGCGCTCTCCCGGTTCCAGACCGCCAAGGAGTCCAAGGAGGTCGTCGAGGGGCTCGCCCACGGCGAGGTGGACGTGGTGATCGGCACCCACCGGCTGCTCTCCGACCAGGTGCAGTTCAAGGACCTGGGCCTGGTGATCGTGGACGAGGAGCAGCGCTTCGGCGTCGAGCACAAGGAGGCGCTGAAGAAGATGCGCACCAACGTGGACGTGCTCGCCATGTCCGCCACGCCCATCCCGCGCACCCTCGAGATGTCCCTCACCGGCATCCGCGAGACCTCCACGCTGGCCACCGCCCCGGAGGAGCGCCACCCCGTGCTCACCTCGGTGGGCCCGTACTCGGACCAGCAGGTCACCGCGGCCATCCGCCGCGAGCTGATGCGTGAGGGCCAGGTGTTCTACGTGCACAACCGCGTCACCACCATCGACAAGGTGGCCAAGCGCATCGCCGAGCTGGTGCCGGAGGCCCGGATCGCCGTCGCCCACGGCAAGATGAGCGAGGCCCGGCTCGAGCAGATCATGGTGGACTTCTGGGAGCGGAAGTTCGACGTGCTCGTCTCCACCACGATCATCGAGACCGGCCTGGACATCGCCAACGCCAACACCCTGATCGTGGAGGACGCCCACCGCTACGGCCTCTCCCAGCTGCACCAGCTGCGCGGCCGCGTGGGCCGTGGCCGCGAGCGGGCGTACGCGTACTTCCTGTACGACCCGCAGAAGCCCCTCGGCGAGGTGGCCCTCGAACGCCTCAAGGCCGTGGCCACCCACAACGAGCTCGGCGCGGGCATGCAGCTGGCCATGAAGGACCTCGAGATCCGCGGCGCCGGCAACCTGCTCGGCGGGGAGCAGTCCGGCCACATCGCCGGCGTGGGCTTCGACCTCTACCTGCGGATGGTGGGCGAGGCCGTGGCCGACTTCAAGGGCGAGGAGGACACCGCGCCCGCCGAGGTGAAGGTGGAGCTGCCGGTCAACGCCCACCTGCCGCACGACTACGTGCCGGGGGAGCGGCTGCGCCTGGAGATGTACCGCAACCTCGCCCAGGCCGCGGACGACGCCGCCGTGGACGCCGTGGTGGAGGAGCTCAAGGACCGCTACGGCCCGCTGCCGGAGCCGGTGGAGGCGCTCGTCGCCGTCGCCCGGTTCCGCAACCGGGCGCGGGCCGCGGGCGTCACCGAGGTGATGCTGCTGGGCCAGAACGTGAAGTTCGGCCCCGCCGCGGACCTGCCGGAGTCCCGTCAGATGCGCCTGACCCGCATGTACAAGGGCGCCCAGGTCAAGCCGGCCCTGAACGGCGTCCTCATCCCGCGGCCCAAGACCAAGCCGGTCATGGGTCAGGACCTCGTGGACGTCCCGCTGCTCGAGTGGGCGCAGCAGGTGGTCGACGCGATCTTCGCGCCGGAGGGCTGAGCCGGGTCAGGCCGTCTGCACGCGGACGAGGACGCCGTGCACCTCGAGCATCTCGAGGAAGGCGTGGACGTCGGCCGCGACGTCGGCGGGGGCGAGGCCGAACGCCTCCGCCACCTGGACCGTGACCTCCGTCGTCGACAGCGGCGCCGGCGGATCCGCGACCAGGTCGTCCTCCGGGGTGCGGCCTCCCACGAGGACGTCCCAGATCACGTCGCCCGAGGCGCTCAGCAGCAGCGGCTGACCGGCCTCGAGCGTCATGACGGCGGTCTGGCCGCCGGCGGTGCGGGCCCACGCGATGTCGGGGGCGAGCGCCCAGCCCTCGGTGGTCTCACCGGTCACGGCGCACCGCCTTCGTCCAGGCCCAGCCGGCGAGTGCGCCGAGCCGGGCGCGCTGCTCGCGCCACAGGTCTGCGCGGGTGACGGGTCGGCCCAGGCGCATCTGCAGATGGGGGCGGTTCACCGGGATCGTGCGGGCCACGAGGGCGGCCCGCTCCCGCACCGTGGCGGCCGACCGCCACCGGGTGCGGAACAGCTCAAGACCGCTCTGGCTCTCGTGCAGCGCCGCGAAGAGGGTCAGCTGCCGGGTGTCGACGCCGTCGGCGGCCTCGCCCGTGGCGACGTGCCAGGCCGCACCCGCGTCCAGCCGGTGGGCTTCCTCGCGCAGGGCGGCCCAGCTCTCGGCGGGGAGGGACTCCCGGATGTGCCGGACGTCGAGGCCACCGCGGAACGGGTCGCGGGCCGCGTGGACGATCACGACGAGCCGCTGATGGCGCGGGCTCGGCACCGGGACAGACCGGCCGGCGATCACGAGGTGGATGTGCTCGCTCCACAGGGCGTCGAAGGCCGCCTCGGGGGACGCGCCGAGGCCGGGGAAGAGCCGATGCACGTCCACGTACCCCAGCTGGTCATGCCAGAGCGTGGCCGCGTGCTGGAAGATCGACCCCTGAGAGAAGGTGGCGACCGGTTCCCAGCCGTGGGAGCCCAGGAGTGCGATGACGGCGTCGGCATCGGCCGGAGGGACCAGCAGGTCCACGTCCGAACTGCGGCGGTGGTCGGGGTAGACGCCGGGCTCGGTGGCGTAGCCCTTGAGGTGCAGGGCGCGGATGTCGGCCCGGCCCAGCAGGTGCGCGATGCGGGCGTGGGCGAGGCGGACGCGGATCTCGAGGTCCAGGGACGGCGGGGCGGCCGGTCGCTGTCCCGTCGCACGTTCCCCCATGGCCGCGAGCTTAGCCGACCGAAAGGAGGGCCCCTCATCCACACGGACGCACAGGGATGCTGGCGACGAGCTGGGCGACCCGTCTACACTGTCTTTGAGACCTCCACAGCCGATTCTCATGAATCGTGTCGCGGGGCTCTGTCCACTCGCGTGACCCGTGACCCCGTTCGGGCGCGAAAGCCACACCTCGACTCGAAACGAGTGAAGCCATGCAGAAGAACACCTCCACCCTCTCCCGTCGCAAGGTGACCGCCGGCATCGCCTGGACGGTTCCGGCCGTCGCCGCCGTCGCCGCCGCCCCGTTCGCCGCGGCCTCCCCGACCGGCTGTGCCGACGTGACCACGGGCACCGCCGTGAAGCACCAGGGCGGCGGCCAGTCCGATGGCATCAAGCAGGCCTACGGCTTCACCATCACCATCACCAACACGTCGCCCACCCCCGTGTACGTCAACCCGGGCACGGTGACCGTGGTGTTCGGCGGTCATACCACCCGAAACGGTGAGGCGCGTCTCTACACCGACAGCCCGTGCGAGGGAGGCAGGCGACTGGCCGCCATGGACCCCGAGCTGCTCCTGCAGCCGGGCGAGTCCAAGACCTACTACTACCTGGTGAACAAGACCGGCAACTCGGCCAACGAGTCCGGCTGCGTCAAGGGCAAGCTGCAGCTGGCCCTGCCGACGAGCGCTCCTGAGGGCGCGGATCTCTGCAACGACGGTGTCGTCGAGTTCAGCAACTGCTTCGAGACCACCCCGCCCTCGGTGAAGTGCTGATCTTCTGAGCACCGCCACGAAGGGCCCCGCCTCCTCAGAGGCGGGGCCCTTCTGCATCCCCGGGCCCGTGCCGTCGATGCGACGACCTGGCCCTGCGGCCGGGCGCCGTCAGCGTGGCGACGCGTCACCCGCGGTCCCGGCCGCGGCCTCGGCGGCGTCCCGGGGCGCCTGGTAGTAGACGTCGTAGCTGCCGCCGTCCGCGCCGTAGCCCCCGCCGTAGTAGTCCGAGCCCACACCGGAGGCCGGGGTGCCGTTGAGCACGACGCCGAGCACCCGGGCGTTGACGCCCGCGAGCATGTCCCGGGCCACCTCGAGGTGCTCCTTGCGGGTCTTGCCGTGGCGGATCACCAGGACGGTGCCGTCCACCGCCGCGGCGAGCAGGGTCGAGTCCGTGACGGGCAGCACGGGCGGGGCGTCCACGAGCACCATGTGCGTCTCGGCGAGGGCGGTGAGCAGGTCCTTCATCCGCTCGGAGCCGAGCTGTTCGGACGGGTTCGGGGGAGTGCGGCCGGCAGGCAGGAGGAGCAGCCCGTCCTCGCCCACGGGGATCAGCACGTCCTGGAGGGCGACGTCCCCGTTGAGGACCTCGGACAGGCCCACGCGGCCGTCGACGCCGAACTGCAGGGCCTGGCGGGGGCGACGCAGATCGGCGTCGATGAGGATCACCGGCTGGCCGGCGGCCGCCACGGTCAGGGCCAGGTTGCCGATCACCGTCGACTTGCCCTCGCCGGGGTTGGAGCTGGTGAACGCGATGGTGCGGGGCGGATCGTCCACCGCAGCGAACCGCAGGTTGGTCCGCAGCTGACGCACCGCCTCCGACGCGCGGGGGGAGAGGGGCGCCATCGGCGCCGTGCGTTCCGCCTTCATGCTGGGGTCCAGGGGGATGGCGCCGAGCAGGCCCGCCCCGCCCGCCACCTGGGCGTCCGTCGTCGTCCGCACGTTGACGTCCAGCAGCCGCCGCAGGAGCGCGACGATCAGGCCGAGGACGAGGCCTGCGCCCAGGCCGTACAGCAGGTGGCGGACGCGGTCCGGGCTCGAGGGCGTGGCCGGCACGAGGGCGTCCTCCATGGCCGTGACCTTGACGTTGGACGTCGGATCGAGCTCGTTCGCCACGTCGGCGGTCGCCACGAGCGCCCCGTTGGCCAGCGCGGCGGCCTGCTGCGCATCGGGGGCCACGGCGGACACCGTGATGAGGTTCGAGTTCGGCACCAGGGCGGCGCTCATGGTCGCGCCGGCGGTGTCCAAGCCCTCGGCCGCGATCCGCTCGCGGACCGTGCGGCTGTTGATCAGCGGGATGTAGGACTGGGCGCGGGTCTGGGCGGTCTCGGTGCCGGAGATGCTCGCCTCCCCCTCCACCGTGACGAACGCGGTCGAGGTGGCGGTGTACAGCGTGGGCTGCAGCAGCGAGTACACGAGGCCCGCCGCCAGGCCCAGGGCGGCGCACCCCAGGATCACCAGGCGGTTCGCACGCAGCACACGAAGGAAATCAATGATGTTCATGGGATCCCAGGATCGAAGGGCAGCGACTCAGCTCACTCTAACAAGCGGGACAGCCCGTTCTGCCGCACTCGTCTACGCTGGGCGTGGGGCGGAGACGCGCCCCGGCAGGGCGACGGAGGAGCGGTCATGACGGTGGGGCACGACGCGCACGGACCGCGGCACTCCGACCCCCGCTACGTGGCCCTGCAGACGGAACGGGAGAAGCACGCCCGCGCCGCCGCCCGCGGCACGTCCGTGTGGTCGGCCGACCAGGACGCCGCCGTCCCGCGCGAGCCCCTGCGCATCCCCGAACTGCTGCTCGGGGCCCTGCTGGCCATGGAGGCGTTCAGCGTCCCCCTCGGCCCCGTGGCGCTCCCGCTGAACGAGGCGGGCATGCTCCTGCTGCTGGCCCTGGCGCTGTGCCGACGGTCCCGCCGCGATGTCTCCGCCCTCGGGCTGACCGCCGTGCTCGCCGCCGCCGTGCTGCTGTTCCTCGCGATCGTCTCCGTGTCCCAGGGCATTCCGGACCTGGAATGGCTGCGCCGGTGGGTGCGGATGGCGGCCCTCGTCGGGCTCGTCGGCTGCATCGCCGGCGGCCGGCTCAGCCTGCGCTCGCTCGCCGTCGGGCTCGGCGCCGCCATGGCCCTGAACGTGCCCCTCTTCTACGCCGGCCTCGTCCCCGCGCCCTACGGCAGTTTCCTGACCGGCATCCTCGCGGACAAGAACGTGGCGGGCCTCTACTACGCGGCCATGCCGGTCCTGGCGCTCGCCCTCGTGCGGGCGCGGCGGTGGAAGCTGATCCTGCTCGTCGCCGCCGCGGTGTGCGTCGTCCTCACGGGCTCCCGCACCTCCATGGCGGGCTTCGCCTGCGCCGTCCTGTGGCTCTGGCTGACGCCGCGGATGGGGGCGGGTCTGCGCCTGGTCCTGCTGGCGGTCCTCGCCTGGGCGGTCGCGTTCGCCGAGGAGAACCTGGCCCGCATCGCCTTCTTCGCGGACCGCACCGGCACGGACTGGCTGCGCTCGAACATCCAGGCCGAGACGGCTGTGCGCGTCGCGGAGACGCCGTGGTACGGCCGGGGCCTCACCACGGCGTACGTGGACTTCGGCGGCGCCACGTGGCACTACCACAACTCCTACGCGGGCCTCTACACCGAGGGCGGCGTCGTGCTCCTCCTCGCCGTCCTCGGCGCGTACGCGTTCTTCGGGCTGCGCCTGTTCAGCGCCCGGCTGCGCACCCCCTCGCGCGTGGCGGTGGAGGCGGCGGCCGTCGTCGTGTTCGTCTCCGCGACGCAGCTGGGCGAGGTGTTCATCACGATCCCCAGCATGCTCGTCGTCGCCGCCGGCGTGACCCTCTGGCTCGACGAGCGGGACGCCCCGCTCGAGAGCGAGGTGCTCGAGCGGCGCCGTCGTCGGGTGCTGGCCGCGGCGCGCCAGGGGCAGCACGCCCCGTCCTCCGGCGGGCACGCCGTCCCCGATCTCTGACGCCGGCCGGTCAGGCGCCCGTCGGCTCCTCCTCCACGAGGTCCCCGTCGAGGGCCCGGGCGATCTCCCACGCCAGCAGCTCGACGATCGGCTGCGCGGTCTGCGCCATCGCGGCGTAGCCCTCGGCGGGGCCGCGGAACGGGTCCGGCAGATCCGCGTCCGGTCGCTCCCCGTGGGCGATCAGGCGGGAGCGCAGCTCCGCCAGGGCCGTCACGAGCGCGGTGACGCCGGCGCCCGGAGGGACCGCCGCGGCGAGCTCCTCGCCGTGGTCGCGCAGGAGGGTGCCCATGCCGAGGATCGTGAAGGTCCGGCGCACCGCCGCGGGGTCCTCGCGCAGCACCTCGTCCAGGTGGTCGTCCGTCGCGGTCAGGACGAGGTCCTGGCCCGCCAGCGAACGCCCGGTCAGCTGCTGCGGCCGATGCTGCGTCAACGCCGCGCGGACTCGGCGGCTCGGCGCGAGGTCGAGCAGCGGGCCGGGGACGGTCAGCGCCTGGTTCGGCTCCGTGCCCGCGCTCGTGACCTCCGCGCGGCCCCGGTCGCCCAGCAGGGCGTTGAGCTGCGCCTGCAGCGCGTACTCCACGTAGGCGGAGCGGCAGATGTTGCCCGTGCACACGACGAGGACGCGGGCGCTCGGCAGGGGCCCGGGGGCACGGTCGGCCGGCGTCGCATGCTGCCGCGGCGCGGCGGGGTCGGCCGGGTGGGGGCGGAATGCCGGGCCGAGCCGGAACTCGGCGAGGCGATCCTCCCGCGCCGTGGAGGCCGCCGGGGCGTCGGCGTCGCCGCCGTCACCCGCCGGGTGGCCGCCGTCGCGGGCCCGCACCTCGGGCTCCTCCGGCGTCGGCGGCAGGAACGGATTGCGGATCGGGGGGCGATGATCCCTGCTCATGGGTGTGTCCTCTCCGAGGCGGTCGTGACGCGCGGCAGCGCGGACGTGACGGGGTGCGGGGGCTCCACGTGTCGCAGGCGGTGCACCGGGTGCCAGCGGCGGCGCGCCCCCGTGAACGGCTTGGACAGGGGGGTGGCGAGCAGGGCGAGGCCTGCCAGCCAGCTGAGGGCGAGCGCGAGGGCGAACTTGGCGGCGTTGTCCTCCACGCCGTGGCGCGTGACCCACATCAGCACCCAGCCGTGCAGCAGCACCACCACCGTGCCCGTCCGGACCAGGGCGGTGATGGCGCGGCGCAGGGCTTGACCCGTCCCGGTGCGTCGGGCGAAGGAGCGCAGCAGTCTCTCCACCGTGGAACCGAACACGAGCACCATCCCCGCGGACATCAGGACGCCCACGACGGGGGTGAGCACCGGCGTACCGAAACCGCCGAACTTGATGTTGGGCGCCTCCAGGCCCAGCCGGACCGCGACCATCCCGAGCAGCACCAGGCCGACGCCGATGAGCGTCCGGTGGCGCCGCACGTGCGGCTGGACGCGGCGACGGAACGTTTCGCCGCTGAGGACGAACAGCAGGCAGGGCAGGGCCAGCCCGACGCCCAGCGGCGTGCGGGCGATCGCGGAGTCCGGCACGAGGTGGGCCCACGCCAGCCCGGCCAGGCCCACTGCCCAGGCGACGGCGGACGGGAAGCGCTCGAGGAATCGGCGCAGCACCGTGGTGAAGAACAGGACGGAGATGAACCAGAACGCCCACCACGGGGGCTCCTGGTCCGCGCCCCCGTACCAGCCGGTGATCATCAGGCGCCGCAGGAGGTCGGGGTCGTCGGCGAACCACGCGAACGCGGCCACGGACATGAGCGCCGCCCACACCAGGTACGGCACCATCAGGCTCCGGAAGCGGCCCCGCACGTCCTTGGCCCAGGGGCGGCCGCGCGTCCAGAAGTAGCCGGTGAGGAAGAAGAACAGCGGCATCCGCCAGATCTCCAGGTACCGGCTGAAGGTGAGGTCCGTCAGGTACGCGTGACCCAGCACCACCGCCGCGATGGAGACAAGCCGAAGGGCGTCCACCCCCGTGTTGCGGGTGGACGCCCTTCGGCGCGCGGCGGCCGGACGACCGGTGTCAGCGATCCTCGGCTCCGGGACGGCTCAGCGGTGCGCGGCGCCGGTCTCGACGGCGTGGGCGCCGGTGGCGGCGTGCTCGACGGCGGGACGGGTGTGGATGGCGGTGGTGTCCACGGTGTCGCTGCGGCCCAGGAACGTCTGGGGGATCATGAAGGCCACGGTGGCCAGGGCCAGCGCGATCAGGCCGGGGATCCAGACCGACTCGAGCGACCAGAAGCCCATGGCGTAGAGGCAGCCGAGGAGCGCGCCGTAGGCGACGATGAAGGCGATCAGGGAACCCCAGACGCCGCCCACGTTGGAGTGGTCGATGGCCTTGCCGTTGCGGATCACGTGATGCTCCTTCGGTGCGGTCCGGCCGGGGCAGACGCCCGGCCGAAGTGATGCGAGTCAGTCGGATCCCAGGATAGCAAGCGCGGAACTGGCCCCGATCCGGGTGGCGCCGGCCTCGATCATCGCCAGGGCGTCCTCGCGGGTGCGCACCCCGCCGGAGGCCTTCACTCCGATGTCCTCGCCCACGGTGCGGCGCATCAGCGCGACGTGCTCGACGGTGGCGCCCGCGGTGGAGAAGCCCGTGGAGGTCTTCACGAAGTCCGCCCCGGCCTCGACCGCGGCCTCGCAGGCCAGGACGATCGCGTCGTCGTCCAGGAGGGCGGTCTCCACGATCACCTTGAGCAACGCCCCGCCATCGCCCGCGGGGCCGTCCGCGTGGGCGGCCTCGGCCACGGCGCGGACGTCCGCGACGAGCCGGGCGCGGTCCCCGGCGCGGGCCGCGGCGACGTCGAGGACCATGTCCACCTCGTCCGCGCCGGCGTCGATCGCCTGCCGGGCCTCGAAGGCCTTGACCTCCGAGGTGTTGGCGCCGAGGGGGAAGCCGATCACGGTGCAGGTCAGCACGTCCGAGTCCGCGAGCTCGGCGGCCACCAGCGGCACCCACACGGGGTTGATGCAGACGCTCTTGACCCCGGCCTCGCGGGACTCGGCCACGAGGCGGCGCACGTCCGCCTCCGAGGTGTCGGCCTTCAGGGCGGTCGCGTCGATGTACTTCGCCAGCTCGGCGGTGGTGAGGGAGACGGTCATGCCCACCAGCCTACCGAGGCTCAGCCGCCCACGAGGGCCGTCACCTCGGCCCGCAGCGCCTCGAGCCGCTCGGCGGCCGCGGCCGGGTCGGCGTCCCGGGTGCCGAGGTAGCACTTGAGCTTCGGCTCGGTGCCGGAGGGACGCACGAGCACGCGGGTGCCGGAGTCGGTGGCGAACAGCAGCGCGTCCGTGGGCGGCAGCCCGTCCCCGCCGGCGGCCAGGTCCCGGCGCACGGTGACCGGCTCGCCCGCGAGCGTGGCCGGCCCCTGCCGACGCAGGGCGGTCATGGTGCGGGCGATCAGGGACAGGTCCGCCACGCGGACCGAGACCTGGGCGCTGGGCATGGCGCCGGTGACCGCGTCGACGTCGGCCAGGGCGTCCATCAGGCCGCGTCCCTGCGCCGTGAGGGCGGCGGCCAGCTCCGCGGCCATGAGGGCGGCCGTGATGCCGTCCTTGTCCCGCACCATGTCCGGGTCCACGCAGTAGCCGAGGGCCTCCTCATAGCCGAAGCCGAGGTCCGGGGCGCGGGAGATCCACTTGAAGCCGGTCAGCGTGACGTGGTGCCTCACCCCGTTCGCCTCCGCCAGGGCGGCCAGCTGCGGGGAGGAGACCACGGAGTTCGCGGCGCTGCGGCCGGCCGCGTGCAGGGCCGGCATCGCGTGCGCGCCCAGCAGCGTCCCGACGGCGTCGCCCGAGAGCATCCGCCACGTGCGGACGCCGTCCGCGTCGGTGACGGGCGCGGCCAGGGCCAGGCGGTCTGCGTCGGGGTCGTTGGCGATCACCAGGTCCGCGTCCACCTCGGCGGCCAGGGCGAGGGCGAGGTCCATCGCCCCCGGCTCCTCCGGGTTGGGGAACGCGACCGTGGGGAAGGCCGGGTCCGGGGCGGCCTGCTCGGCCACCACGTGGACGGGGCCGAAGCCGGCGTCCTCGAGCAGGCCCGGGACCACGGCGCCGCCCACCCCGTGCAGGGGCGTGTAGACCACGCGCAGGTCGCGGTGGCCGTGCCGGCCGTCGTCGAGCACGCCGAGGGCCGCCGCGCGGTAGGCCTCCAGCAGGTCCGGCCCGGCCACGGTCCAGCCGTCGTCGGCGAGCGGGATGTCTGCGGCCCACGCCGCGTGGTCGATGCGGGCGGCGATCTCCGCGTCCGCGGGGGAGACGATCTGCGCCCCCCGGCCCGCCTCGTCCGTGAGCCGCCCGCCGAGGTAGACCTTGTAGCCGTTGTCCGCGGGCGGGTTGTGGCTGGCCGTGACCATCACGCCCGCGTCCGCGCTGAGATGGCGCACCGCGAAGGCGAGCACCGGCGTCGGCAGCGGCTCCGGCAGCAGGACGGTCTGCACGCCCGCGGCCGTCAGGACGGCGGCCGTGTCCGCGGCGAAGGAGGCCGAACCGCGCCGCGCGTCGTACCCGACGACGGCCAGCGGCGGGGCAGCGTCCCGTCCGACGCCGTCCCACAGGTGGGCGGCCAGACCCGCCGCGGTGCGGCGCACCACGAGCCGGTTCATGCGGGACTCGCCCGGGCCCTCCTCGGCGCGCAGGCCGGCGGTGCCGAAGGCGAGCGGCCCGGCGAAGCGGGCGGCGAGGGCCGCCCGGGCGGCCGCGGCCTCCGGGCCGACGCCGGCGGCCGCGTCGAGCTCGGCGCGCAGGGTGTCCCGGTGCGCGGGGTCGGGGTCCTCCGCCGCCCACCGCTCGGCCCGGGCGAGGACGTCCTCCGGGAGCGCGGCGACGTCGTCGTGCGGGGGATGCGCGGGCATCAGAGCCGCCCCACGATGTCCGCGAGCAGGCGCGCGATGCGCGGGCCGGCGGCCTGGCCGGCCTCGACGACCTCGGCGTGGGACAGCGGCGTCTCCGAGATGCCGGCGCCGAGGTTGGTCACCAGCGAGATGCCGAACACCTCCAGCCCGGCGTGGCGGGCCGCGATCGCGTCCAGTGCCGTGGACATGCCGACGAGGTCGCCGCCGAGGGTGCGCGCCATCCGCACCTCGGCGGGGGTCTCGTACTGCGGGCCGGCGAACTGGACGTACACGCCCTCACGCAGGGACGGGTCCACCTCACGGGCGATCGCGCGCAGCCGCGGGGAGTAGAGGTCGGTCAGGTCCACGAACGTGGCGCCGGCGAGCGGGGTGGCGCCGGTGAGGTTGATGTGGTCCGCGATCAGGACGGGGGTGCCCGGGGCGATCTCCGGGTCCAGGCCGCCGCAGCCGTTGGTCAGCACCACGGTGCGCGCCCCGGCGGCGGCGGCGGTGCGGACGGTGTGCGCCACGGCCTGGGCGTCGCGGGACTCGTAGAAGTGCGTGCGCGAGCCGAAGACGAGGGCGTGCGTGCCGTCCGGCAGTCGGACCGAGCGGATCACCGCGTTGTGGCCGGGCACCTTCGGGGCGTGGAAGCCGGGCACCTCGGCCAGCGGCACGGCGGCGACCTCGTCGCCGATCAGGCCGGCGGCCTCGCCCCAGCCGGAGCCGAGGACGACGGCGACGCGGTGCTCCGCCACGCCCGTCGCCCGGGCGATGGTGTCGGCGGCCGCGCGGGCCTCGGCGAAGCCCGGATGGTCGCCGGTCAGGGGGGAGTCGGGGGAGGGGATGCTGGTCTGGTCGGTCACGTCGTGGAGTCTAGGCGGTGTCCCGTGGGCGCGGGCTAGGACTTTCCCGTCCGCGGCGGACACAATGGAGCCCGTGACCGAGGAAAACAGCACCTTCATCCCGTCCCTGACCATCATCGGCGGCGGCCCCGGCGGCTACGAGGCCGCCATGGTGGCCGCGAAGCTGGGCGCCCGCGTGACCCTGGTCGAGCGCCAGGGGTTGGGCGGCGCGGCCGTCCTCACGGACGTGGTCCCCTCCAAGACGCTGATCGCCGCCGCCGACTCGATGCGCCGCGTGGGCGCCTCCGTGGACCTGGGCGTCGATCTCGGCGGGGGCGAGGTCCACGCGGACATGGGCCGGGTCGGCCACCGCATCCTGAACCTGGCCCACGAGCAGTCCTCGGACATCCGCGCGGGCCTCGAGCGGGTCGGCGTCCGGGTGATCGACGGCGTGGGCCGCGTCGTCGGCCCCCACGAGGTGTCCGTCCGCGCCCTCGACGACGCCGACGCCGGCGCCGAGCCCGAGATCATCACCTCGGACGCGATCCTCGTGGCCGTCGGCGCGAGCCCCCGCGAGCTGCCCACCGCCGTCCCGGACGGCGAGCGGATCTTCAACTGGAAGCAGGTCTACAACCTCAAGGAGCTTCCCGAGCACCTGATCGTCGTGGGCTCCGGCGTCACCGGCGCCGAGTTCGCCTCGGCCTACAACCGCCTCGGCGCCAAGGTCACCCTCGTCTCCTCGCGTGACCGCGTGCTCCCCGGGGAGGACGCCGACGCCGCCGAGCTGCTCGAGAAGGTCTTCGAGGACAACGGCCTCAGGGTGATCGCCCGCTCCCGCGCCGAGGCCGTCGAGCGGACCGAGACCGGCGTGCGCGTGCACCTCTCCGGCGAGGGCGCCGAGGACACCCCGTCGATCGAGGGCTCCCACGCCCTCGTCGCCGTCGGCGGCGTGCCGAACACGGCGGGCCTCGGTCTCGACGACGTGGGCGTGAAGCTGGCCGACTCCGGCCACGTGATCGTGGACGGCGTCTCCCGCACGTCCGTGCCGAGCATCTACGCGGCGGGCGACTGCACGGGCAAGCTCGCCCTCGCCTCGGTGGCGGCCATGCAGGGGCGCATCGCCGTCGCCCACCTGCTCGGCGACGCCCTCAAGCCGCTGCGCCCGCACCTGCTGGCCTCGAACATCTTCACCTCGCCGGAGATCGCCACCGTAGGCGTCACGCAGGCGCAGGTGGACTCCGGCCAGTACCAGGCGGACGTGCTGCGCCTGGACTTCCACACCAACCCTCGCGCCAAGATGTCCGGCGCGGAGGAGGGGTTCGTGAAGATCTTCGCCCGTCAGGGCTCCGGCACCGTGATCGGCGGCGTGGTGGTCTCGCCGCGCGCCTCCGAGCTGATCTACGCGCTCGCGCTCGCGGTCACGCACAAGCTGCACGTGGACGACCTCGCGGACACCTTCACCGTGTACCCGTCCATGTCCGGGTCGATCGCGGAGGCGGCCCGCCGCCTGCACGTGCGCATCTGACCCAGAGACGACTTTCGGTCGTGAGATAGGCCCTATCTCACGACCGAAAGCGTCCATTCCCCCGATGTCACGTTCGACAGTGCGGGCGGGGCCCCGGGCGGGGTCAGCGTGCGGCGCGGCGCTCCCGGGCCGAGGTGACGGTGTCGAGGTCCGTGTGGCGGGTCTCGGGGGAGAGCGCCAGGGCGATCAGCGTGACCACCGAGGCCGCGGCCAGGTAGTAGCCGACGTAGGAGACGTCGAACTTCTGCACGAGCCAGGCCGCGATGAAGGGGGTCAGCGCCGCGCCGAGGATCGAGGACACGTTGTACGCGATGCCGGAGCCGGTGTAGCGCGTGTTCGTGGGGAACAGCTCGGGCAGCACCGCGGACATCGGCCCGAAGGTCAGGCCCATGAGCGTCATGCCCGTGGCCAGGAACGCCAGCATCAGCGGCACGTTCAGCTCCGCGCCCACGCCCATGTTCTCCGGCGAGAGCCACAGGCCGAACGAGAGGCCGAACAGCACCATGAGCACCGAGATCACGATCAGGGTCGGGCGGCGGCCGAAGCGGTCCGCCAGCAGGCCGGAGACCGGCACGAACGCGGCGAAGAACAGGATGCCGATCAGCTGCAGCACGAGGAACTCGGCGTAGGGGACGCCCAGGAAGCCGTTGGCCGGCTTGCCGATCGCGTAGGAGAGGATCCACGTGGTCATCAGGTAGAAGAGCACGTAGGTGGCGTACATGACGAAGGTGCCCAGGATCAGCTCCCACCAGTTGCGCCGGAACACCTCGCCCAGCGGCGCCTTCACGCGCTGGTCGCGGTCGAGGGCGCGCTGGAAGACCGGGGTCTCCTCGAGCTTGACGCGGACGTAGAGGCCCACGGCCACCATCACGATCGAGAGCAGGAACGGCACGCGCCACACCCACGTGAGGAACGGACCGTCGAGCACCGGACTCGTGGAGTCGTGACCGAAGCCGAGCACCAGCGCGAGGAACAGGCCGTTGGCCAGCAGGAAGCCGATCGGCGCGCCGAGCTGCGGCCACATGGCC
This sequence comes from Micrococcus sp. PSi08, assembly GCF_054960655.1. Taxonomy (NCBI): domain Bacteria; kingdom Bacillati; phylum Actinomycetota; class Actinomycetes; order Micrococcales; family Micrococcaceae; genus Micrococcus; species Micrococcus sp. PSi08. The sequence goes on from NZ_JBHNYP010000011.1 coordinate 28,711, forward strand.
GCCTGCGCGCGCTTGCCGTCCTTGGCGTACTCCGTGGCCAGCAGGGCGGCGCCGGACCACTCGCCGCCGAGCCCCAGGCCCTGGAAGAAGCGCAGCAGCGTCAGCATGGCCGGCGCCCACAGGCCGATCTGGAAGTACGTGGGCAGCAGGCCGATGAGGAACGTCGCGATGCCCATGGTCAGCAGCGAACCGATGAGTGTGGTCTTGCGGCCCACGCGATCGCCCAGGTGGCCGAAGACGACGGCGCCCAGCGGCCGGGCGACGAACGCCGCGCCGAAGGTGGCCATGGAGGCCAGCAGGGCCGTGTTGTCGTCGCCGCCCGCGAAGAAGATCAGCGGGAACACCGAGACGGCGGCCGTGGCGTAGATGTAGAAGTCGTAGAACTCGATCGAGGTGCCCACGAGCGAGGCGATGATGACCCGCGAGCGGGGCACCTCCTCCGCAGCGGCGACCGCGTCCGACGTGAGATCGGTGGTGGCGGTGGGGGCGCCCGGGTTCGCGGGCGGGGTGGAGTGGGACATGGTGTCTCCCTGGTATGACGGGCACAGGGGGTCGCGAGCGACCACGATGTGAGACGAAGATGCGTGTCAGGCTAAGCCTCATCGCACGGATCCGCGAGACTCACGTCCTCGTCGTCCACCATGTGGAACGAGTCGACGACGCCGGCGCTCCCCGCCGTCGTCGCCGGCGGCTCACTCCGCGTCGGCGATGGTGGCGATCACCGTGCCGGCCGTGACCGTCTGGCCCGGCTCGACGTCGAGACCGCTGACCACGCCCGCGCGGTGGGCCGCGAGCGGCTGCTCCATCTTCATGGCCTCCACGACCACGATCAGGTCGCCCTCGGCCACGGTCTGGCCGTTCTCGGCGGCGACCTTCACCACGGTGCCCTGCATCGGGGCGGTCAGCGCGTCCGTGCTGACGGCCGCGGCCACCGGTGCGCCGCGCTTGCCGCGGGGCCGGCGTCGTCCCGCGCCGGCCCGCTGGGCGGCGCCGGAGATCGTGTGCAGGGCCTCGCCCCACGTGGGCAGGGTGACGTCCACGCGCTTGCCGTTGACCTCCACGGTCACGGTGTGGCGCGCCTCGCGGGGGGCCGGCTCGGCCGGGGTGAGGGCGCTCGGCTCGATGCGGTTCGCGAACTCCGTCTCGATCCACCGGGTGTGCACCGAGAACGGCTCCTCCGAGCCGGCGATCTCGGGGGCGAAGGCGGGGTCGCGCACCACGGCGCGGTGGAAGGGCAGCACCGAGGGCATGCCGACGATCTCGGCCTCGCGCAGGGCGCGGGCGGCGCGCTGCAGGGCCTGGCGGCGGTCCGCACCGGTGACGATCAGCTTGGCGACCATGGAGTCGAAGGCCCCGGACACGGTCTCGCCCTCCACCACGCCGGAGTCCACGCGCACGCCCGGGCCGCTGGGCATGCGGAACGTGGTGAGCCGGCCGGGGGCGGGCAGGAAGTTGCGGCCCGGGTCCTCGCCGTTGAGGCGGAACTCGATCGAGTGGCCGCGGGGCTGCGGGTCCGTGTAGCCGAGGGCCTCACCGCGGGCCAGGCGGAACTGCTCGCGCACGAGGTCGATGCCGGTGATCTCCTCGGAGACCGGGTGCTCCACCTGCAGGCGCGTGTTCACCTCGAGGAAGGAGATGGTGCCGTCCTGGCCCACGAGGAACTCGCACGTGCCCGCGCCGACGTAGCCGGCCTCCTGCAGGATCGCCTTGGAGGACTCCACGAGGCGGGCGTTCTGCTCGTCCGTGAGGAACGGCGCCGGGGCCTCCTCCACGAGCTTCTGGTTGCGGCGCTGCAGCGAGCAGTCGCGGGTGGAGATCACGACGACGTCGCCGTGCACGTCCGCCAGGCACTGCGTCTCCACGTGGCGCGGCTTGTCCAGGAAGCGCTCCACGAAGCACTCGCCCCGACCGAACGCGGCCACGGCCTCACGGACCGCGGACTCGTAGAACTCCGGGATCTCCTCGCGCGTGCGGGCCACCTTGATGCCGCGGCCGCCGCCGCCGTAGGCCGCCTTGATGGCCACCGGCAGGCCGAACTCATCCGCGAACGCGACGACCTCCTCCGTGCCGGTCACGGGGGAGGTGGTGCCCGGCGCCAGCGGGGCGCCGACCTTGGTGGCCAGCTGGCGGGCCGAGACCTTGTCGCCCAGCCGGTCGATCGCCTCGGCAGGCGGGCCGATCCACACGAGGCCGGCGTCGGCCACGGCGCGCGCGAAGTCCGCGTTCTCGGAGAGGAAGCCGTAGCCGGGGTGCACGGCGTCCGCGCCCGCGCGCTCGGCGGCGTCGAGGATCTTGCCGATCACCAGATAGGAGTCGGCGGCGGTCTCCCCGCCGAGGGCCACGGCCTCGTCCGCGAGCTTCACGTGCAGGGCGTCCCGGTCCGGCTCGGCGTAGACGGCCACGGAGGTCAGCCCCTCGTCCTGGCAGGCCCGGATGATGCGCACGGCGATCTCGCCGCGGTTGGCGATCAGCACCCGGGAGAACCGGCGCTCCGCCGCGGGGTCGACGGGCGGGACGACCGAGGCCTGCGGTGCGTCGGCGATGCTCATGGGCGATGGACTCCTCGGACGATCACGGCTGGGGGTGCGGGCGCCACGTCCGGGGTCGTGCCCCTCACCCGGTGGGGCGAAAGGCGCGGGACGGCGCCGACTCTGACCAGCACCCTACTCGTTGTGGCGGAACCCTCCGAGGCACGCGGCCCTGTCGCGCCGGATCAGCGCTGCGCGTTGGAGGGTTCCCACAAGCGGGTGAAGTCCTGGCCCAGGGCCGCCGTGGCCCGCCGCAGCCACGCCACGGACAGCCCGATCACCGCGTTGGGATCCCCGTCCACGCCGTCCACGAGGGCCGCGCCCGCGCCGTCCACCGTGAACGCGCCCGCGCAGTGCAGCGGCTCGCCCGTGGCCACGTAGGCCTGGATCTCGGCCTCGGTGACGGCGCCGAAGCGCACGACGGCGGACACCACGCCCGCCTCCGCGGCCATCCCGGACCCGGCCCCGGGCTCCGGCAGCACCAGGCCCAGCCAGTGGCCCGAATGCAGCACGCCCTCCCGGCCGGCCTGGGCGCGCCAGCGCTCGACGGCGACCTCGGGCTCGTAGGGCTTGCCGTGGGCGCGGCCCTCGAACTCGAACACGGAGTCGCAGCCGAGCACGAGCGTGGGGGCCTCGACGCCGGCGGCCGCCACACGGGCGGCCACGTCGCGGCCCTTGGTCTCCGCCAGCAGGCCCGCCAGCTCCGCCGGCGACGGGTCGCCCGCCGCCGCGCCCACGGCCGCCTCGTCCACCCCCGAGACGACGACGCGGAACGGCACCCGCGCCCGGGTCAGGACCTCCGCCCGGCCGGGGGAGGCCGAGCCGAGCACCAGCCGCAGGCCCGTGCCGGGGCCGGCCGCGCCGTCGTCGTGCGGGATCACGCGAGCGCCTCCCGCAGGGTGTCCAGGCCCATGCCGCCCAGGCGCAGGGCCCGCGTGTGGAAGGCCTTGAGGTCGAAGTCGGCGCCCTCGGCCTGCTCGTGCTCGGCGCGGATCTGCTCCCAGATGCGCTGGCCCACCTTGTACGCCGGCGCCTGCCCCGGCCAGCCGAGGTACCGCGTGAACTCGAAGCGGCGCTGGCCCTCGGAGATCCTCAGGTGCTTGGTCAGGAACGCGTAGCCCTTCTCCGGGGTCCACGCGCCGCCGCCCTCGGACTCGGGGGCGTCGAAGCCGCAGTGGTAGCCGATGTCGAACACCACGCGGGCCGCGCGCATGCGCTGCATGTCCAGCATGCCGAGGTGGTCGCCCGGGTCGTCGAGGAAGCCGAGCTCCTCCATGAGCTTCTCCGCGTACAGCGCCCAGCCCTCGCCGTGGCCGGACGTCCAGCAGAAGCTGCGGCGCCACAGGTTGAGGTTCTCCCGGTTCATCATGGCGGTGGCGATCTGCAGGTGATGGCCCGGCACGCCCTCGTGGTAGACCGTGGTGGTCTCCGCCCACGTGGTGAACTCGTCCTCGCCCGGGGGCACGGACCACCACATGCGGCCGGGCCGGGAGAAGTCGTCCGAGGGGCCGGTGTAGTAGATGCCGCCCTCCTGGGTGGGGGCGATCATGCATTCGAGCCGGTCCATCGGGGCCGGGATCTCGAAGTGCTCCTTCATGGCCTCGACCGCGTCGTCGGAGAGCCGCTGCATCCACGTGCGCAGGGCCTCGGTGCCCTTCAGGGTGCGCTCCGGGTCCGCGTCCAGGATCGCACGCGCCTCCTCGATCGTGGCGCCCGGCCGGATGCGCTCGGCGTCCGCCTGCTGCGCGGCGATGATGCGGGCCAGCTCCTCCTGGCCCCAGCGGTAGGTCTCCTCGAGGTCGATCTCGGCGCCGAGGAAGACGCGGGAGGCCAGCCGGTAGTAGTCGATCCCGACGCCGTCCGCCTCCGGGGCGTGCGGGCGCAGCTCGGCCTCGAGCGTGTCCGCGAAGTCGCGGTAGGCCTGCGCGGCGGCGTCCGCGCCGGAGCGGATGCGGGCGGCCAGGGCGTCGTCCACGACGTCGGCTGCCTCGGCCCGCTCGACCAGGCCCGGGAAGAACCCGCCCGCGGCGCCGTGGGCGCGGGCCTGCTCCACCACGATGTCCACCTGGCGCACCGCGGCCACGTGGCCGGCGTCGCGGGAGGCGAGCAGGGACTCCGTGTAGCCGCGCAGGGCGGCCGGCAGGTTCTCGAGGCGGCCGGCGATGTGGCCCCACTGCTCCGCGGTGTCCGTGGGCATGAGATCGAAGACCGCGCGGATGCCCTGGGCGGGGGAGGCGATGTTGTTCAGCTCGGTGCGGCCGGTCGCGTGGATCTCGCGCTCGAGGCCGATGCGCTCCTGCATGGCCGCCTTCGTGACGCGGTCCGTCTCGTCCTGCGGCTCGAGCGCGGCCAAGTCCTCGAGCAGGCGGGCGTTGAGCTCGTCGTCGGCGCGGGCGCCGGCGGGGGAGAAGTCCGTGTACTCGGTCTCCCGGCCGGGGAAGCCGAGCTCGGTGGCGGTGTCCGGATGCAGGGCGAGGAGGTCGGTCACGTAGCGCTCGGCGAGCGCGTCGATGGCGGACGGGGTGCGGGCGCCGTCGGCGGCGGCCTCGGAGGTGTGCTGGGTCATACCGGCACTCTAGGCGCTGGCGCCCGCGTCCCGGCTCACTGCGGGCCCGCGCCCTGACGCCACTGACCGCGGCCGGGCCGGGCCCACAGGCCCAGGTCGCCGCGACGGCGGAGCGTGCGGTCCAGGGGACGGGGGTCGGCGGCCGCGGCGGCGAGCCGGGCGGCTTCGGCCCGGGCCGCGGCGGCCGCCTCGAGGACGGCGGCCAGCGCCGCCATCTCCTCCGGCTCCAACTCCGGGCCGCTGAGCTGCAGCGGGTCGGCCGACGCCGGCGTGGCCTGCGTCGACTCGTCGTTCTCGTCCGGGGCGCCCGGACCCAGCAGGGCGCTCACAGCGGCATGTTCCCGTGCTTCTTGGCGGGGCGGGCCTCGCGCTTGTGCAGGGTGGCGCGCAGGGCGCGGATGAGCTGGCCGCGGGTGGCGTGCGGGGGCACCACGGCGTCCACGTAGCCCAGCTCGGCGGCCTGGTACGGGTTGAGCAGCTCGGCCTCGTAGTCGGCCACGATCTCGGCCCGGCGCGCATCGACGTCGCCGCCCGCCTCCGCCGTCGCCTTCAGGTCGCGCCGGTACAGGATGTTCACGGCGCCCTGGGCGCCCATCACGCCGATCTGCGCGCTCGGCCAGGCCAGGTTCAGGTCCGCGCCGAGCTTCTTGGAGCCCATCACGATGTATGCGCCGCCGAAGGCCTTGCGCGTGATCACGGTCAGCTTCGGCACGGTGGCCTCGGCGTAGGCGTAGATCAGCTTGGCGCCGCGGCGGATGATGCCGTTGAACTCCTGGTCCGTGCCGGGCAGGAACCCGGGCACGTCCACGAGGGTGATGATCGGGATGTTGAACGCGTCGCAGAAGCGCACGAACCGCGCGGCCTTCTCCGAGGCGGCGATGTCCAGGGTGCCGGCGAACTGCAGCGGCTGGTTCGCGACGACGCCCACGCTCATGCCGTCCAGGCGGGCCAGTCCGGTGATCACGTTGGGCGCGTACAGCTCCTGCAGCTGCAGCAGGTGGCCCTCGTCCACGATCGAGGCGATGACCTCGAGCATGTCGTAGGGCTGGTTGGCGGAGTCCGGGATGATCTCGTCCAGGGCGAGGTCCTCGTCCGTGGGCTCCGGGTCCGCGGCCTCGAAGGTCGGGGCCTCTGCGAGGTTGTTGGAGGGCAGCAGCTCGAGCAGCTCCTGCACGTAGGCGATCGCGTCCTCCTCCGAGGAGGCCATGTAGTGGGCGGTGCCGGAGGTGGCGTTGTGCGAGCGGGCGCCGCCGAGGGTCTCCATGTCCACGTCCTCGCCCGTGACGGTCTTGATCACGTCCGGGCCGGTGATGAACATGTGCGAGGTCTGGTCCACCATCACCACGACGTCCGTCAGGGCCGGCGAATAGGCCGCGCCGCCGGCGGAGGGGCCCATGATCAGCGAGATCTGCGGGATCATGCCCGAGGCCAGGACGTTGTTCCGGAAGATGTCCGCGAACTGGGCGAGGGAGGCCACGCCCTCCTGGATGCGCGCGCCGCCGCCGTCGAGGATGCCGATCACGGGGCAGCCGTTGCGCGCGGCGAACTCCTGGACCTTCACGATCTTCTGCCCGTTGCGCTCGGACAGCGAGCCGCCGAACACGGTGAAGTCCTGGGAGTAGACGGCCACCTGGCGCCCGTCCACGGTGCCGAAGCCGGACACCAGGCCGTCGCCTGCCGGGTGCTTGGCGTCCATGCCGAACGCGGTGGTGCGGTGCACGGCCAGCGCGTCCAGCTCCACGAAGGAGCCCTCGTCCAGGAGGAGGTCGATCCGCTCGCGCGCGGTGTGCTTGCCGCGCGCGTGCTGGCGCTCGACGGCGTCCGGGCCGCCGGGCGCGGCCGTCGCCTCGAGCCGCCGATGCAGGTCGGCCAGCCGGCCGGCCGTGGTGGTCAGATCGGGATCGGTCACACGTCCTCCTTGTGGTGGTCCGCCAGATGCGGAGGCTCAGTCGGCCAGTCTACGGGCCGCCGCGGACGCCCTCGGTTGGAGGAAGCCCACAAACGACGAGGACGTCGGCCCGGGCCGCCCCTCCGCGCGCCCCGGCGGCGGATCGGCCCGCCCAGCCCGCCCTCGGGAACGCCCTGTATATCTAGGGGCATGCACCCCGACGACGCCCCCACACCGGACCTGACCTGGCTGGACTCCGCCGGCTCCACGCAGGATGAGCTCCTCGCGCGGCTGGACCGCGAGGGGCACCGGCACGGTGCGGCCGTGGCCACCGCGGACCAGCGGGCCGGCCGGGGTCGGCACTCCCGGGTGTGGAGCGCCGCGCCGGGGGCGGCGCTCGCCCTGTCCGTGTACCTGCGTCCCGAGTCCGGCGGGGTGCCGGTCTCTCCGGCCCACCTGAGCTGGCTCTCGCTCGTCGCCTCCGCCACGGTCGCCGAGCGCCTCGCGGCCCGGGGCGTCCCGACGCACGTGAAGTGGCCGAACGACGTGCTCGCCACGGACGGGCGCAAGCTGTGCGGCGTGCTGGCCACGGTGGCGCTGTCCTCGGACGGCAAGGGGCCCGGCGTCGTCGTCGGGATGGGCGTGAACCTGGACCACCGCGGGGCCGCCCCGGTGGACACCGCCACGGACCTGGCGGAGTGGATCGGCGCGGACGCCGTGCCCGCGCCCCGGGACCTCGCGGTCGAGCTGCGCGACGCCGTCGTGGCGGCCGTGGACCGCTTCGCGGCGGGCGTGGCGGGACAGGCGGCGGCCGTGGACGGACGCCACCCCGCCGTGGCGGCCGTGGCGGACCGCCTCTCCACCCTGGGCCGCGCGGTGCGCGCCGAGCTGCCCGGCGGCGGCGTGCTGGAGGGCACGGCCGTGGGCCTCGGCCCCGGCGGCACCCTGCGCGTGAAGCACGTCACACCGGACCGTGGCACAATCGAGACCGAGGTCAGTGCGGGGGACGTGGCCCACCTGCGCGGAGACGTCCATCGCGGCGCATGACACACCCGTCCCGGTCAGGAGGTGACCGCCGTGCGACTCGAGCCCGGTGAGCAGGTGATGGTGCGCACCCGCACCCACCCGCGCGCGCTGCTGCGCCCGGCCGCGGTCCTCGTGGCCGTCGCGTTCCTGCTCGGCCTGGCCGTCGGCGTGCTCGCACGCCCCGACCTGCCCGGGATCGTCGCCGCGAACCGCGCCGTGCTCGAGGCGGCCGCGTGGGTGGTCGCGGCGCTCGTCCTGCTCCCCGGCACCATCCGCCCGCTGTGGCGCTGGGTCTTCCGGCGCACCGTGCTCACCGACCGCCGCATCCTCCAGGGCGCCGGCGTCGGCGGCTCCGGTGCCGCCATGCCGCTCGTGTCCATCGCCGACGTGCAGCGGCGCCGCCGCGGCTCGGGTGCCGGAGACCTGCACATCCTCTTCCAGGAGCCCGCCCGCCAGGTCCACTGGCGGCTGCGCGACGTCCCCGAGGCCGCGCGCTTCGAGGAGGCCCTGGCCCACCTCACCCGCCAGGCCCGCACCGCAACCTGGCCCGCCCCCGTCCCGACAGGAGACCTCCGATGAGCCGTCCGGAGACACCGGACACCGCACCGCTGCCGATCGTCCCGCCGGCTGAGGACGAGACCGCCCGCGACGTCGAGGAGCGCTCCGCCCAGCCCGCCGGCTGGACGAGCGCGATGCGCACGCTCGACGCCGGCCTGGTGGTGGGCCCGCGCGCCTACACCTCACGGGAGGTGGCGCAGCGCCTCGGCGTCTCGATGGCCTCCGCCCGGAAGATCTGGCGTGCGCTGGGCTATCCGACGTCGCCGGAGGGGCACAAGGCCTTCACCGAGGCGGACATCGAGGCGTTCGAGTCCGTGCTCACGCTCGTGCGCTCGGGGACGCTGAACGAGGACACGGCCATCTCGCTGGCGCGCTCGATCGGGCAGATGACGGACCGCATGGTGGTGTGGCAGATCGAGGCGCTCGTGGAGGACAAGATCGCCTCCGAGGACCTGACGGACCCGGAGGCGCGGCGGGCCGTCGTCGACATGCTCCCGGACATGGTCGGACCGCTCGAGAAGGCCATGCGGATCGTCTACCGGCGCCAGCTCAACCGCGCCGTGCAGCGCCTGACCGTGCGCGTGGAGGCCGGGCTGGCGGCCAGCGCCCGGGGCCGCGACGGCTCCGAGTCGGACGCGCCGCTGCCGCTGGCCCGCGCCGTCGGCTTTGCGGACATGGTCTCCTACACCACGCTCTCCCGGACCATGGACGACCGGACGCTGGCCCGCATGGTGCTGCGCTTCGAGTCCCTCGCCGCGGAGACCATCTCGGCCGGCGGCGGCTGGCTCGTGAAGACCATCGGCGACGAGGTCATGTTCAACGCCGAGACCCCCGAGGCCGGCGCCGCGATCGCGCTCTCCCTGGCCGAGACCATCGCCGCGGACGAGGAGCTGCCCTCGGCGCGCGTCGCCCTGACATGGGGACGGGTGCTCTCCCGCATGGGGGACATCTACGGGCCCACCGTGAACCTCGCCGCGCGGCTGACGTCCCTGGCCGATCCGGGTACCGTGCTCGTGGACGCCATGACCGCTGCGGCCCTGTCCCGGGACGAGCGCTTCGTGCTCGTCCCGCAGCCGCCCAGGATCGTCCGCGGGTTCGGAGAGGTCCGCCCCTCCCTGCTCTTGGACGGGTCGGCCCAGACCCTGCTCGCCGACTGATCGAGGACCCCGTGGACCCCCGCCCCGAGACCCCGTCCGCGCCGCGGCCCCAGGCCGCGGGCGCCACCCACGTGGGCGCCGTCCGCGACCTGAACGAGGACGCGTGGACCCTCGTCGGGGAGCCGCTGGTGCTCGCCGCCGTGGCCGACGGCATGGGCGGGCACGAGGCCGGCGAGGTGGCCTCGGCCGCCGCGATCGAGACCCTGCGCCGCCGCGCCCCCGAGGTGCTCGCCCCGGGCACGGCCCACACGCCCCAGGAGCTCGGCCACCTGATCCACGAGGCGGACGCCGCCGTCGTCGAGGCCGGGCTGGGGCGCTCCGGCACCACCCTGACCGTCCTGGCCTGCCTGGACACGGAGCGCGGCCGCTGGGCCGTGGCGAACGTCGGCGACTCCCGGGTGTACCTGCGGCCCGTCGGCTCGCCGGTGCTCCAGCAGCTCACGGTGGACCACTCGGCGGTGCAGATGCTCGTCGACGCGGGGGAGCTCACCCCCGCCGAGGCCCGCGTCCACCCGCGCCGCAACGTCATCACCCGCGCGCTCGGCTCGCGCGAGGCGCTCACGGTGGACGTGGCCGAGGTCCCCCTCGCCTCCGGGGACCTCGTCCTGCTGTGCAGCGACGGCCTGACCGGCGAGCTGCTGGACGAGGAGATCCGCGCGCTGATCGACGACGCCGACACCCTCGAGGACGCCCTCGAGAAGCTCATCGGCGCCGCCCTGTGGCGCGGCGGCCGGGACAACATCACGGCGGTGCTCGTGCGCATCCCCTGACCCGGGTGCGCCGTCCGGGACGCCGACTACGCTGGGCCGGGTGAGCACCCCCAAGGAATCCGCCGCCCAGCCCGATCCGCAGGACATCCCCGCCGCGGACCTGCGGGAGGAGTACGAGGACCTCGTGGAGCGGGTCCGCGCCGCCCGGACCGCCTACTACCAGCGGGACGCCCCGGAGATCTCGGACGCCGAGTACGACGCGCTGTACCGCCGCCTCGAGGACCTCGAGGCCCTGCACCCCGAGCTCGTGGCCAACGACTCGCCCACCCAGGAGGTCGGCGGCGAGGTCTCGGAGGCGTTCGCCCCCGTCCGGCACGGGGCCCGCATGTACTCGCTCGAGGACCTGTTCTCCATCGAGGAGCTCGAGGTCTGGTTCCGCCGCGCGGCGCAGGCCCTGACGCAGGTGCGACCGGGCGTGGCGCCCCGCTGGCTCGTGGAGGTGAAGATCGACGGGCTCGCCGTCGCCCTGCGCTACCGGGACGGGCGGCTCGTGCAGGCCGCCACCCGCGGCGACGGCGTCACGGGCGAGGACGTCACCGCCAACGTGCGCACCATCGGGGACATCCCGCACGAGCTCTCCGGCGAGGGCTGGCCCGCCGAGTTCGAGGTGCGCGGCGAGGTGTTCATGTCCTCCGCCGCCTTCGCCGAGCTCAACGCGCGCCGCGCGGAGGAGGGTCAGACGCCGTTCGCGAACCCGCGCAACGCCGCCGCCGGCGCCCTGCGTCAGAAGGACCCGGCCGTCACCGCGCAGCGCCCGCTGGCCATGTTCGTGCACGGCATCGGCTCGGTCGAGGCGTTCGGGCTGGAGTCCCAGCACGAGGTGTACGACGCGCTCGCGGGCTGGGGCCTGCCCGTGAGCCCCTACACCCGGCTGGTGGAGGGCGCGGACGAGGAGGCGTTGGCCGCCGTCGTCGCGGTGATCGAGGAGTACGGCCGGCGCCGGCACGAGCTGATCCACGAGATCGACGGCATCGTGCTGAAGGCGGACGCGTTCGCGGACCAGCGCTACCTCGGCCACACCTCCCGCGTGCCCCGCTGGGCCGCGGCGTACAAGTACCCGCCGGAGGAGGTGCACACGCTGCTGCGGGACATCGCGGTCTCGGTGGGCCGCACCGGGCGGGTGACCCCGTTCGCGGTGATGGAGCCGGTCACCGTGGCTGGGTCCACCGTCTCCCTGGCCACCCTGCACAACCAGGACGTGGTCAAGGCCAAGGGCGTGCTGATCGGGGACACCGTGGTGGTGCGCAAGGCCGGGGACGTGATCCCCGAGGTCGTGGGCCCCGTGCTGCCGCTGCGCGAGAAGGCGATCGAGGCGGGCCGGGAGCTGCGCGAGTTCGTCATGCCCGCGCACTGCCCCTCGTGCGGCACGCCGCTGGCCCCGGCCAAGGAGGGGGACGTGGACCTGCGCTGTCCCAACGCCCGCTCCTGCCCGGCCCAGCTGGCCGGCCGCGTCGAGCACCTGGCCAGCCGCGGCGCGTTCGACGTGGAGGCGCTCGGCGAGGAGGCCGCCCGCTGGCTCGTCCAGGGCCCCGGCGAGGACCCGGCCGAGCACGAGGGTCACGTGCGGCCCGAGGGCCCGGGCCCCATCACGGCGGAGGCGGAGATCTTCGACCTCGCCTCCGGCACGCCGGAGGAGATCACGGGCCCGCGCGGCGAGGACGGGCTGACCGACCTGCAGCGCTCCCTCGGCGCGGTGCGCGTGTGGCGCGAGGGCCGCACGAAGGTGGACGGCCGCATGGTGCCCTCGGGCGTGTTCACGCTCAAGCCGTACTTCTTCACCGCCGGCACCGCCAAGAAGCCGTCCGCGCCCACGGCCAATACGCTGCGCCTGTTCGACGAGCTCGAGAAGGCCAAGTCCCAGCCGCTGTGGCGCACCCTCGTGGCGCTGTCCATCCGGCACGTGGGCCCGACGGCGGCCCGCTCGCTGGCCACGGCGTTCGGCTCGATGGCGGCGCTGCGCGCGGCGGCCGAGGCCGGCGACCGGGACCGGCTGGCCGAGATCGACGGCGTCGGCCCGATCATCGCGGACGCGCTCATCGAGTGGTTCGCCGAGGACTGGCACCGGGAGATCGTGGACCGGTGGGCCGCGGCGGGCGTGGTCATGGAGGACGAGCAGGACGAGTCCACCCCGCGCACGCTCGAGGGCCTGACCGTGGTGGTCACCGGCTCGCTCGAGGGCTTCTCCCGCGACTCCGCGAAGGAGGCGATCCTCGTGCGCGGCGGCAAGGCCTCCGGGTCCGTGTCCAAGAAGACCGACTTCCTCGTGGCCGGCGAGGCCGCCGGCTCCAAACTGGACAAGGCGCAGTCCCTCGGCGTGCCCGTGCTGGACGAGGCCGGGTTCACGGCGCTGCTGGCCGGAGGCCCGGACGCCGTGCGCCCGGCGGACACGGACGACGCCACCGACGGCGCCGCGGACGGGCAGGCCCCGGCATGAGCGCGCGCACCACGGTCCCGGGCCTGCTCGTGGTCGCCAAGGCCGCCGCGCGCGCCGGCGCGGATGTCCTGGCCCGGCGCTGGACCGGTCACCACCCGGCCGTCCCGCTGGGCATCGAGGAGATCGGCGCGGAGACGAAGTCCTCCGGCTCCGACTGGGTCACCGACTACGACCGCCGCGCCGAGCAGGCCGTCCGGGAGGTCATCGCCGGCTACCGCCCCTCGGACGAGATCACCGGCGAGGAGTACGGCGCCACCCGTCCAGCCGAGCCGTCCGGGTACCGCTGGTCCATCGACCCGCTGGACGGCACCACCAACTTCGTGCGCGGCCTGCCGCAGTTCTGCACCTCGGTGGCCGTCACCGGCCCGGCGGACGCCGAGACCGCCGACCTGCTGGGGGTGGCCGAGGGCACCGAACGCTGGCTGGCCGGCGTCGTGGCGGCGCCCGCGCTGGGACGCACCTGGTTCGCGAGCGCGGGCCGGGGCGCCTTCAGCACCGCGGACGCGACGACGGCGGGCGTGGACGTGCCCGACCGGGACGCCGCCCCCGTGCGGCTCACCGGTCCCGTGGCGGGGCGCTCCGGGCGGCTGCTCGCCACCGGCTTCGGCTACGACCCCGCTCGCCGGGCCCTGCAGGTGCGGGCGCTCGCGGCCCTGCTGCCCGCGTTCGGGGACGTGCGACGGATCGGCTCGGCGGCGCTGGACCTGTGCATGGTCGCCGACGGCACCCTGGACGCCTATGCCGAGTTCGGCACGCAGGAGTACGACTGGGCCGCCGGCGCGCTGGTGGCGGAGGAGGCCGGCGTCGCGGTGACGCGGCCCGCCTCGGCGGACGGCACGGCACATCCCCACTGGATGGTGGCCGGCGACGTGGACGCGGCCGCCCTGGCCGCCGTGACGGGGGAGAGGGCATGAGACGGATCGTCGGAGACCCGTGGTTCTACCCGGTCCTGTTCGTGGCCGGCGGACTGACGTTCATGATCGCGGGGACGCGCCTGCAGCAGGTCGGGATGATCGTGGCCGGGCTCGTCCTGGCCGGCTACGCGGTGACGTACCGGTGGGCGGTGCGGGTCCGCTCGCGGCCGTTCGCCGGCGCGCAGGCGCACGTCGAGGGCGGCGGCGTCGTCGTGTTCTGGCGGCCGGGCTGTTCGTTCACGAGGCGGCTGGTCAAGGAGCTGACGGCGCAGGAGCGGGAGCGCGCCTACTGGGTGAACATTTGGCAGGAGCCGGCGGCCGCGACGTTCCTCGAGGGGCTGCACGAGGCGCGCGACGGCCACCCCCACCAGGCCGTGCCCACCGCCTGGCTGCGTCGGCGCGACTACGTCGTGGCCACGGACGCGACCCGCGCCCGCCTGAAGGACACGCTGCGCCAGCGCGCCGGAGGTGACGCATGAGCGCCCTCGTCCGCCCGCTGCGCCCCGAGGACCACGAGGCGGTCGCCGAGCTCACCCTGGCGTCCTATGTCGACGGCGGCCACATCGCCCCCGACGACGCCTACGTGAAGACCCTCAGGGACGTGGCCGACCGGGCCGGCCGCGCGGAGATCCTCGTGGCCGAGGTCGACGGCGAGGTGGCCGGGTCCGTGGTGCTCACCCCGCCCGGCTCGCCCCTGGCCGAGACCTCCGGCGACGGGGAGTACGAGTTCCGCATGCTCGCCGTGCACCCGCGGTTCCACCGCCGCGGGGTGGGCGGCGCCCTGCTGGCCGAGATCGTGGCGCGGGCCCGCGCCGAGGAGGGCGTGGACGCCGTCGTGCTGACCACCATGCCCTCCATGACCGACGCCCACCGGATGTACGAGCGCGCCGGCTTCGTGCGCGTCCCGCAGCGGGACTGGCTCCTCGCGGACGTGGTGCCGGACCTCGACCCGGCCGACGAGACCGGCCCGTTCCTCGTCTACCGGCTCGCGCTGGACTGACCCCGGGCGGGACATCGGCACCGGGACCCCATTCGGGGCGGGAAATCCCTGTCATGCGGGCCCGGAGCGCCGCGGTGGGGTGGATCTCCCGCCTCGAAGCGGTGGCGGCGGCCGGGCAGGCCCCGGCACTAGACTCGATTCCGATGTGGCCGCCGCCGCGCCGGCGTCGTCCACCCCGCCCCGACCCGTCACACGAGGAGATCCATGCCTGAGATCACCCGGGATCAGGTGGAGCATCTGGCTCGCCTGGCCCACATCCGGATGACCGACGAGGAGCTGGACACGATGTCCGGCGACCTGGAGAAGATCCTGGAGCACGTCTCCGCGGTCCAGGCCGCCGCGGGCGACGACGTGACGCCGACGTCCCACCCCATCGCGTTGCAGAACGTGTTCCGCGAGGACGTGCCGGCCGGCATGCTCACGCAGGAGGAGGCCCTCGACCAGGCGCCGGACTCCGAGGACGGCCAGTTCAAGGTCCCCGCCATCCTGGACGGAGAGTGAGCACCCCCATGACCGAGACGTTCGACGTGAACGCGACCCTCGGCGCCGACGAGCTCGTCCGGCTCACCGCGCTGCAGATGGCCGAGCGCCTGCGCGCCGGCACCACCACCTCCGTGGAGCTCGTCCAGGCCCACCTGGACCGCATCGCGGCCCACGACGGCGACGTGCGCGCCGACGCCGACGGCGACCGCGGCGTGCGCGCCTACCTCCACGTGAACACGGACGAGGCCCTCGCCGTCGCCGCCGAGGTGGACGCGATCCGCGCCGCCGGCGGCCCCGAGGCCGACGCCCTGCACCCGCTGGCCGGCGTGCCCGTGGCCGTGAAGGACAACATCGTCACGCGAGGCCAGCCGACCACGGCCGCCTCCCGCATGCTCGAGGGCTGGCTCAGCCCGTACGACGCCACGGTGGTGGCCCGCCTCCGCGAGGCCCGCCTGCCGATCCTCGGCAAGACCAACCTCGACGAGTTCGCGATGGGCGGCTCCACCGAGCACTCCGCGTTCGGCATCACCCGCAACCCGTGGGACGGGGACCGCGTGCCCGGCGGCTCGGGCGGCGGGTCGGCGGCCGCCGTCGCCGCCTTCCTGGCCCCCTTCGCCCTCGGCTCGGACACGGGCGGATCCGTCCGTGAGCCCGCCGCGTTCACCGGCACGGTCGGCGTGAAGCCCACCTACGGCGCGGTCTCCCGCTACGGCCTCATCGCCATGGCCTCCTCGCTGGACCAGATCGGCCCCGCCGCCCGCACCGTGGCCGACGCCGCGGCGCTGCAGCAGGTCATCGCCGGCCACGACCCGCAGGACTCCACGTCCCTGGCCGACGAGCCGGCGGACCTGACCGGCGCGGCCCGCGGCCGCGACCTGGCGGGGCTGCGCGTCGGCGTCGTGACGGACCTGCCGGCGGACGCGTTCCACCCGGGCATCCGGGCCGGCTTCGACGAGCACGTCGCGGCCCTGCGTGAGGCCGGCGCGGAGATCGTGGAGGTCTCCTGCCCCAGCTTCGACGCCGCCCTCGGGGCGTACTACCTGATCATGCCCTCGGAGGCCTCCTCCAACCTGGCCCGCTTCGACGGCGTCCGCTACGGCCACCGCGTGGTGCCCGACGGCGGCGGCACGATCGAGCAGGTCATGGGCGCCACCCGCGCCGCCGGGTTCGGCGCCGAGGTCAAGCGGCGCATCATCCTGGGCACCTATGCGCTGTCCGCCGGCTACTACGACGCCTACTACGGCTCCGCGCAGAAGGTCCGCACGCTCGTGCAGGAGGACTTCGCCCGCGCCTTCGAGCAGGTGGACGTCATCCTCACGCCCACCGCGCCGACCCCGGCGTTCGAGCTGGGCGCGAAGACGGACGACCCGATGACCATGTACGTCAACGACCTCGCAACCATCCCGGCCAACCTCGCCGGCATCCCGGGCATGTCCGTGCCGGGTGGCGTCGTCGACGGGCTGCCCTACGGCCTGCAGCTGATGGCACCGGCGCGCGAGGACGCGCGCCTGTACGAGGCCGGCGCCGCGCTCGAACGCCTCGTGGCCCAGCGCCGGGGCGGGCCGGTGTGGGCCGAGGCCCCCGAGCTGGAGAAGGGCGCGCAGCGCGCCACCACCGCGACCACGGCAGGAGGCCGGGCATGAGCCACGCAGAGCAGACCATGGACTTCGCGGAGGCGATGGAGCGCTTCGACCCCGTGCTGGGCTTCGAGGTGCACGTGGAGCTGAACACCGCCACGAAGATCTTCTCCTCGGCGCCCAACGCGTTCGGCGACGAGCCGAACACGAACGTGACCCCGCTCGACCTCGGCCTGCCGGGCACCCTGCCGGTGCTCAACCGCAAGGTCGTGGAGTACGCGATCCGCCTGGGCGTGGCCCTGGACGCGCAGGTCGCCGAGACCTGCCGGTTCGCGCGGAAGAACTACTTCTACCCGGACACGCCGAAGAACTTCCAGACCTCCCAGTACGACGAGCCGATCGTCTTCGACGGCCACCTGGACGTCGAGTTGGAGGACGGCGAGGTCTTCCGCGTGGAGATCGAGCGCGCGCACCTCGAGGACGACGCCGGCAAGCTCACCCACGTGGGCGGCTCCGGGCGGATCCAGGGCGCCTCCGCGTCCCTCGTCGACTACAACCGTGCGGGCGTGCCGCTCATCGAGATCGTCACCAAGCCGATCGTCGGCGCCGGTGCGCGGGCCCCCGAGCTGGCCCGCGCCTACGTCACCGCGATCCGGGACATCGTGCAGGCCATCGACATCTCCGACGCGCGGATGGAGCGCGGCAACGTCCGCTGCGACGCGAACGTCTCGCTGATGCCCAAGGGCGCCACCGAGTTCGGCACCCGCACCGAGACGAAGAACGTGAACTCCACGCGCGCCGTGCAGCACGCGGTCACCCACGAGATCCAGCGCCAGGCCGCGGTGCTGGCCGCGGGCGGCACCGTGACGCAGGAGACCCGCCACTGGCACGAGGACACCCGCAGCACCACCTCGGGCCGCCCGAAGTCGGACGCGGACGACTACCGGTACTTCCCCGAGCCGGACCTCGTGCCCGTGCACGTGGACGCCGCGTGGGTCGAGCGCGTGCGCGCGGCCATGCCCGAGCTGCCGGCCGTGCGGAACAAGCGGCTCAAGGCCGAGTGGGGCTTCTCGGACGAGGAGTTCCGCGACGTCGTCAACGCCGGCGTCCTGGACGAGATCGTCGCGACCGTGGAGGCCGGCGCCTCCGCGGCGGCCGCCCGCAAGTGGTGGATGGGCGAGATCGCCCGCCTGGCGAACGCCCGTGAGGTCGCCGTCGCCGAGCTGGGGATCACCCCGGCGCACGTGGTGGAGGTCGAGGAGCTGATCGCCGCGAAGACGATCAACGACAAGATCGCCAAGCAGGTGCTCGGCCTGGTGGCCGACGGCGAGGGCGCCCCCAAGGAGGTCGTCTCGGCGAAGGGCCTGGCCGTGGTGTCCGATGACGGCGCGCTCACCGAGGCCGTCGACGCCGCGATCGCCGCCAACCCGGACGTGGCCGAGAAGATCAAGGGCGGCAAGATGGCCGCCGTCGGTGCCCTGATCGGCCCGGTCATGAAGGCCACCCGCGGGCAGGCCGACGCCGGCCGGGTGCGGGAGATCGTGCTGGAGCGCCTGGGCGTGTCCTGACGACCGCGCGGGCCCTCAGCCGCCCAGGGCGGTGAGGGCCCGCGCCACGCGGGGCAGGGTCTTGCGCAGCAGGCGCCGCCAGGACCCCGCGGCCAGCCCGCCGACGATCGCGTCCCGGGCCGCCGCGTCGTCGAGCGTCTCCAGGGCCATCGCCCCGAGCCACACGCGGGCCCGGCGCGCCTCGGCCGCGTCCCGGGCCAGGTCGGGGACCTTCTCCTCGCCATGCCACAGCGCCAGGTAGGCGACGTTGAGGGCGGGGTCCCACGCGCACGCGAGGTCCCAGTCCAGCACCCCGGCCAGCGCCCAGCGCAGCGGGGCGCGCGGGTCCTCGTCCTCGGGCACGGCGCGCCAGCGCATGTTGTGCCCGGCCAGGTCGCCGTGCACGAGCGACGGCGGCACGGGCGGCGCGGCGGTCCACGCCGTCACCGCGTCCGCGAGGGCGGCCACCGCGTCCGGCCACGCCTCGGCGCCCAGCCGCGCGTCGACGTCGTGCCCCTCCCACGCGCCCAGGCGCGCGGCGACCGCCCCCGGCAGCGCCGCGACGTGCCGGGCGCGCTCCGGCGTCCACGGGCCGCGGAAGGCGAACGGGCGGCCGAGGTGGGGGGCGATCCGCGGGTCGGTGACGTCCACGGCGGCGAGGTCGTCGAGGACGCCGCGCAGCACGGCCGGATCGCCCTCGTGCGGCGGGTGCGGTCCGCCCGGGAGGAAGCGCTGCAGCACCGCGGCGCCCGGGCCCGCGGGGACGGGGTCCGAGAGGGCGACCGGCACGGTCCACGGCACGCGGCGCTCGGCCAGGGCCGCGGCGAGCCCGTCGAGGAGGGCCAGGCGCCGGGGCAGGTGCGCCGCGGGGTCCCGCTCGGGCGCCCACCGCGCGGCGGGGGCGGCGCCGACCTCGTGGGCCCGCGTCATCCGGAGGACGCCGACGTCCTCGAGCACGAGCACCCGGTGGAACTGCCCGCCCTCCTCCACGGACGCCGCGGCCCAGTCGGCTGTGCGGAGCCGCCGGGCGAGGGCGGGGTCGAGGCCGGGGCGGAGGTGCCTCAGGGCGCGGTGGACCAGCTCGAGCTCGCTGGGGGCAGGCGGGGAGACCACACGACCACGCTAACCCTCCCTCTGCCCTCCCGGACTTTCGAACGTGACATCGGGGGAATGGGGACTTTCGAACGGGAGAGAGGCCCTACCACACGTTCGAAAGCGGCCGGGGGAGAGGGGGCGGGCGGATACTGGAGGGCATGCCCGCCACCCCGCGCACGTCCCGCACCCCGGCCGGCCCGGCCGTCCGACCCGCCCCCGCGCTGCCCGCCCCCTCGGCGCGCACGGTGCGGTGGGAGATCGCGATCGTCCTCGGCCTCTCCCTGGGGAAGTCGGCGGTCTACGCGATCGTCCAGCTCATCGACAAGGCCACCCAGGCCCCGCTCGGCGAGCAGACCACCGTCCTCAACCCGGCCCTGGCCGACCGCTGGGCCTTCGACCTGACCTATCAGCTGCTCGGCATCGGGTTCGCGCTCGTGCCGGTGGCCCTCGTGCTGCACCTGATGCACCTGCGCGGCCGGAACCCGTTCCGGGTGCTCGGCCTCGACCTGCGCCGCCCCGGCCGCGACTTGGCCTGGGGCCTGGGCCTGTTCGCGGCCATCGGGCTGGGCACGCTCGGCGTCTACGCCGCCGGCCGGGCCCTGGGGATCACGACGGCGATCGTCGGCTCGGCGCTCGGGGAGAGCTGGTACCAGGTGCCGGTCCTGCTGCTCTCCGCGCTGCGGCACGGACTGCTGGAGGAGGTCATCGTGGGCGCCTGGCTCGTCGACCGGCTCGGGTATCTGCAGCGGCTGCGCGCCGCGGGCCTGGCGCACGATCCGGCGCCGGCCGTGCCGTCGTCGTGGGTGAGCGCCGAGGGGCTGTACCTGCCGACCCGCGCGGCCGTCGTCGTGCTCGCCCTCGCGCTGCTGCGCGGGGCGTACCACCTGTACCAGGGGATCGGGCCGGGCGTGGGCAACGCCCTGATGGGCGTGGTGTTCGCGCTCGTGTTCCTGCGGGTGCGCCGGGTGATGCCGCTGGTCATCGCGCACACGCTGCTGGACGCCGTCGGGTTCGTCGGCTACCCGCTGCTGGCGCGGGCGGGGCTGCTCGGCTGAGCGGCCCCGCCCCCGCGCTCAGAGCGTGACCTCGCCCTTCGGGGTGCGGAAGGTGACCGAGACGATGCCCGGGGTGCCGGAGGGCGCGACGTACTCGATGTTCACGTCCTGGACCTGGCCGTCCTCGTCGTCGCCGAGCCACTCGGCGAGGCGCTCGGGGGAGCCGGCGATGTTCAGGCGCTCGATGGTGGCCTGCGGCTCGGCCGCCTGCGAGGGGTGCATGTCCTCCTGACCGTCGGCCCAGCGCAGGATGAACGGCAGCTGCGGGTCCGCGAGGGTTCCCTTGACGCCGATCTGCCGCCAGGACAGCTCCCGGCCGTCCGGGAAGCGACGGTTGCCGGGGACGGCCTCACGGCCGAGGCGGCGCTCGAACCGGCCGATGTCCGTGGTGGCCACCGCCCAGCTCATCCAGCCGCCGCCCTGCTCGGTGCGGGCGCGCACGAGCTGGCCGAACGGCGCGCTGAGGGAGGCCGGGTGGTCCAGGGCCTCGACGACCTCCAGATACTGCCTGCCCGCCATGGGGAACAGGGCGTTCTGCGTACCGAAGCGGGGGTGGACACCGCCCTTGATCCGCTCGATGCCCAGCGTCTCAGCGATGCGGGCGACCGTGGCGTCCAGGCCCTCGGGGCCGGCGGCGTAGGACACGTGGTCCATGCGACAGGTGTGCACTGCGCTGTTCCTCTCCGTTCCCGGGCTGCCCCGGGGGTTGACCTGGTGCGAGTCGCGGGGCGTCGAGCCCTTGACGGGTCGGGTGCCCCGTGCGGAGAGCGTATCCGCGTGTGACACGCGTGACGAAATCGTGGCGGGGCGGCGGGCTACACTCGGGGATACGGTCACGAGAGTCAGCAACAGGCCCCGGCATGCTGACCGGCAACCCTCCTTCCGCGGTGGGGTGCCCCGGGTGACGACCAGGCCGGCCCCACAACGGATGCCGGCAAGCGCGGGCCGATCCCACGGCCCCTCTCGACGGCGCCGGGTCATCTCCGGCACCTCGACGACGCCGGTCCCCGGATCGGCACGTCGGCCGGCGGGCGGGGCGGCCGGGTCCGGCCCCTGAACCCTTCAGGAGGGTCCGCCATGACCGACCAGCCCACCCCGACCCCCGACGCTTGGGGCTTCTCCACCGCGCAGGTCCACGCGGGCGTCGCCGTCGGCCAGCACGCCTTCGGTGCGACCGCCCTGCCGATCTTCCAGACCACCTCGTACGACTTCCCGTCCGCCCAGGTGGCCGCGGACCGGTTCGCGCTCAAGGACCTCGACCCGCTCTACACCCGCATCGGCAACCCGACGCAGGGCCCGGTGGAGGAGAAGATCGCCGCGCTCGAGGGCGGTGTGGGCGCGCTGCTGCTGGCCTCCGGTCAGGCGGCGACGACGTTCGCGATCCTCAACCTCGCCGGCGCCGGCGACCACGTGGTCGCCTCGGCCAGCCTCTACGGCGGCACGCAGAACCTGTTCAAGCACACCCTCGCCAAGGTCGGCGTCGAGACGACGTTCGTGACCGACCCGGACGACCTCGAGTCCTGGCGCGCCGCCGTCCGGCCGAACACCAAGGCGTTCTTCGGCGAGACCCTCGGCAACCCGCGCGGCGACGTCCTGGACGTGCGCGCCGTCGCCGACGCCGCCCACGAGGCCGGCGTGCCGCTGATCGTGGACAACACGCTGGCCACCCCGTACCTGCTGCGGCCGATCGAACACGGCGCCGACGTCGTCACCCACTCCGCCACGAAGTACCTCGGCGGGCACGCCGCGGCCATCGCGGGCGTGATCGTCGACGCCGGCACGTTCGACTACGCGCAGCACGCCGAGCGGTACCCCGGCTTCAACGAGCCGGACGAGTCGTACCACGGCCTCGTCTACGCGCGGGACCTCGGGGTGGGCTCGCCGCTCGGCGCCAACCTGGCCTTCATCCTCAAGGCGCGCGTGCAACTGCTGCGCGACTACGGCTCGGCCATCTCCCCGTTCAACGCGTTCCTGGTGAACCTCGGCCTGGAGACCCTGTCCCTGCGCATGGAGCGGCAGGTGGCCAACGCGGCCGCCGTCGCGCGCTGGCTCGAGGGCCGCGACGACGTCGAGCACGTGGTCTACGCCGGCCTGGAGTCCAGCCCGTGGCACGAGCGCGCCCAGCGCTACCTGCCGAAGGGCGCGGGCGCGTTCGTCTCCTTCGAGATCGCGGGCGGCCGCGAGGCCGGGGCCGCGTTCGTGGACGGGCTCACCCTGCACCACCACGTGGCCAACATCGGCGACGTCCGCTCGCTCGTGGTGCACCCGGCCTCGACCACCCACTCCCAGCTCACCGACGACGAGCAGCGCGCCGCCGGCGTCACCCCCGGCCTGGTGCGGCTCTCGCTCGGCGTGGAGGACATCGAGGACATCCTCGCCGACCTCGAGCGCGGCTTCGCGGCCGCCGCTCGCCGCGGCGACGACGACGCGGGGGAGCGGGCATGACCGCCGTTGCCACGCGTCCGTCGCGCACCGCGCTGCCCCGCGGCGGCCGCCACCGTCTGCGGGTCGGCGAGCTGCGCACCGAGACCGGCGGGCTGCTGCCCGACGTCGAGCTGACCTACGAGACCTGGGGCACCCTCGCCGCCGACGGCTCCAACGCCGTGCTCGTGCTGCACGCCCTCACCGGCGACGCGCACGTGGCCGCGCACGAGGAGGACCCGACGCCGGGCTGGTGGGACGCCCTCGTCGGCCCGGGCCGCGCCGTGGACACGGACCGGTGGTTCGTGGTCGCCCCCGCCATGATCGGCGGCTGCCACGGCTCCACCGGGCCCTCGACGCCCGCGCCCGACGGGCGGCCCTGGGGCTCCCGGTTCCCGTTCCTCACGCTGCGGGACGCGGTCGAGGCCGAGCGGCGCCTGGCCGACCACCTCGGGATCGGCGCCTGGCGTGCCGTGATCGGCGGATCGATGGGCGGGGCCCGCGCCCTCGAGTGGGCCGCGACCCACCCCGCGCGCGTCGCCGGGGTGGGCGTGCTGGCCGCCACCGCGGCCTCCTCCGCCGACCAGATCGCGTGGGGCCAGGCGCAGACCGCGGCCATCCGCCTCGACCCGGACTTCCAGGGCGGCGACTACTACCCCGGCCCCGGCCCCGTGGCCGGCCTGGGCATCGCCCGGCGCATCGCCCACACCACCTACCGCACGGCGGGCGAGCTCGGCCAGCGGTTCGGCCGCGAACCGCAGGGCGTCGAAGATCCCTTCGGCGCCGTCGTCGGGGTGCCGGGCGGGCGCGGGCGCTACGCCGTGGAGTCCTACCTGGACCACCAGGCGGCCAAGCTCACCGACCGGTTCGACGCGAACTCCTACCTCGTGGTCACCGAGGCCCTCATGGGCCACGACGTCGGGCGCGGGCGCGGCGGCGTGGCGGCGGCGCTCGCGGACTACCGGGGCCGGGCGTTCGTGGCCGCCGTCGACTCGGACCGGCTCTACCTGCCGGCCGAGTCCGAGGCGCTCGCGGCGGCGCTGCCCGCGCGGCCGCCGGTGCACACGATCGCCTCGCCCATCGGCCACGACGGGTTCCTCACCGAATACGGCCAGGTGGCCGACACGCTGAAGCGCACCCTCGCCCTCTGAGCTTTCGTTCGGGAAACGGCGGCGTGTCGCGGCACTGTCGTTCGGGAAACGGCCACCGGTTCCCGCCGGCCGGGCTCAGGGCTCGACGACGTCCAGCGGCTCGGTGTGGTCCGAGCCCCGCGGCATCGGCGCGCCGAAGAGCGGCTCGGGGACGGGGCGCTTGGCCGTGACGCCGTCGCCGGAGGAGACGCCGCGGAGGCGGCGGACCACCCACGGCGCCAGGTGCGTGCGCACCCACGCCGCGTCCGACGCGCGGGCCGCGCGCCACGTGCGCGGCGCCGGCGGGGAGAGGCGCAGGTGCTCGAGGCCGTGCTCCACGCCGAGGGTGTCCAGCACCATCGCGGCGATCGTGTGGTGGCCGAGCGCAGAGAAGTGCAGGCGGTCCTCGGCCCACATCTCCCGCCGGGCGAGGTCCTTGAGCGACCACATGTCCGGCACCAGCGCGTCGTGCCGCAGCGCGATGGTGCGCACGTTCTCGTTGTAGATCGCCACGGTGCCGCGGATGCGGCCGATGACGGGCGTGCCCTTCACGTCGGTCGCGTTGAACAGCAGCACGGTGGCGCCGTCGGAGGCCAGACGCTCGACGACGGCGTCCAACCGGACCGCGATCTCGTCCGGGTCCGCGCCGCGCAGGATGTCGTTGCCGCCCGCGCAGACGCTGATGAGGTCCGGCCGCAGGGCGAGCGCCGGCTCCACCTGGTCCTCGGCGATCTGGTCCAGCAGCTTCCCGCGGACCGCCAGGTTGGCGTAGGCCAGGTCCTCGCCGGGCGGCGTCAGGCGGGAGAGCTCCTCGGCCAGGCGGTCGGCCCAGCCGCGGTGGTAGCCGGGACGGTCCGGGTCCGGGTCGCCGATGCCCTCGGAGAACGAGTCCCCGATGGCGACGTAGCGGCGCCACGGATGGGCGGCGGGGTCGTCGACCGGGGTCGCGTCGGAGGCGTGCGGAGGCTGGGAGGAGGATGGGTTACCCACGGGTAGGATTCTGCCCACGTCGCGCGGGAGGGGTCAACCTCCGGGAGGGGCCGACCGTGCCGCTCGCTAGGCTGGCGGACGTGAACGCGAACCCCACCCCCGCCGTCGAGCCCGTCGTCCGCTGGTCCCGCCCCGAGGGCGAGCGCACCGAGGACCTGCTGATCGTCCTGCACGGCTACGGCGCGAACGAGGACGACCTGTTCGGCCTCGTCCCGCACCTGCCCGAGCACGTCACGGTGGCCGCCGTCCGCGCGCCCCTGCCCCTGCAGCCGGGCTCCCACGCCTGGTTCCCGCTCTCCCAGGACCCCGTCACGGGCGAGCTGGGCTCCACCGCCGAGCCGGTCCGCGAGGCCGTCGAGGCCCTGCACGCCTGGGTGCAGGCGGTGCGCGGGGACTTCCGCACCGTCTCCCTGCTCGGCTTCTCGCAGGGCATGGCGATGGCCACGTCGCTGCTGCGCCTGGACCCGGAGGCCTACGCGTGCACCGTGGCGCTGTCCGGCTTCGTGGTGGACCCGGAGCTCACCGAGCCGCGGCTGCGCGAGCTGTTCACCCGCGACGACGACGTCGCCCGCGTCCGACCGAAGGTCTTCTGGGGCCGCGGCCAGGAGGACCCGATCATCTCCGAGCCCCGGGTCGAGGAGACCCATGCCTGGCTGAACGCCCACGTGGACCTCATGAAGATCGTCTACGCCGGGCTCGGCCACGCGATCAACGAGCAGGAGCTGGGCCACGTGAAGGAGTACCTCGCCCACATGGTGCCGCCCCGCGGCTGACGCACCGGACACGCTCGACGACGGCGCCGCGGCCGCCCGACGGGGCGTCGGCTCAGGCCTGCCCGGCCTGGACGACGAACGCCTCGCCGGCGAACTCGACGACGTCCCCGTCGTGCAGCTGGGCGCCGCGGCGCGTCTCCACCGCGCCGTTGACGGTGACGAGCCCGTCGGTGACGACGTCGCGGGCCATGGCCCCGTCCTCCACGAGGGAGGCGAGCTTGAGCGCCTGGCCGAGGCGGATGGACTCGTCACGGATGGGCAGGGGCTGGGCGTCGGGTGCGTTCGTCTCGGTCATGGTGTCCATCATGGCCGGTAGGCTGGACGGGATCGACCGGCGCGCCGCGCCGGAACGGGCCCGCCGCCTCGAAGGCGGCCGGGCGCCGTCGTCGTCGTGATCCCCTCCCGCCCCGCCGATGAGTACGGAAGTGATGCCCCCATGGCTGCCAAGTCCCCGCTGGACAACGTCATCAACCTCGCCAAGCGCCGAGGCTTCGTGTTCCAGGCCGGTGAGATCTACGGCGGTTCGCGCTCCGCGTGGGACTACGGGCCCCTGGGTGTGGAGCTGAAGGAGAACATCAAGGCGGAATGGTGGAAGACCTTCGTGCGCTCCCGCGAGGACATGGTGGGCCTGGACTCCTCCATCATCCTGCCGCGCGCGGTGTGGGAGGCCTCCGGCCACGTCGAGACCTTCACCGACCCGCTCGTGGAGTGCACCCAGTGCCACAGGCGCCACCGCCAGGACCACCTGCTCGAGGCGTTCGAGGCCAAGAAGGGCCGGCCGGCCGAGGGCATGGCCGAGATCGTGTGCCCGGACTGCGGAACCCAGGGCGCCTGGACCGAGCCGCAGCTGTTCTCGGGCCTGGTCAAGACCTACCTCGGCCCCGTGGACAACGAGGAGGGCCTGCACTACATGCGCCCGGAGACGGCGCAGGGCATCTTCGTGAACTTCCTCAACGTGCTCGGCGCGGCCCGGAAGAAGCCGCCGTTCGGCATCGGCCAGATCGGCAAGGCGTTCCGCAACGAGATCACCCCGGGCAACTTCATCTTCCGCACCCGCGAGTTCGAGCAGATGGAAATCGAGTACTTCGTGCCGCCGGCCGAGGCGGGCCAGCACTTCGACCGCTGGGTCGAGGACTGCTGGGACTGGTTCATCGACCTCGGCATCGACCCCGCGCACCTGCGGAAGTTCGACGTCCCCGCGGACGAGCGGGCGCACTACTCCGACGCCACGATCGACCTCGAGTACGACTTCGGGTTCACCGGCGGCGACGGCTGGGGCGAGCTGATGGGCATCGCGAACCGCACCGACTACGACCTCGGCCGGCACACCGAGCACTCGGGCACCAAGATGCAGTACTTCGACCAGGCCAACAACGAGCACTACACCCCGTACGTGATCGAGCCGTCCTTCGGCCTGACCCGCGCCATGATGGCGTTCCTCGTGGACGCCTACGCCGAGGACGAGGCCCCGAACGCCAAGGGCGGCGTGGACGTGCGCACCGTGCTCAAGCTGGACCCGCGCCTGGCCCCGGTCAAGGCCGCCGTGCTGCCGCTGTCCAAGAAGCCCGAGCTGCAGGAGCCCTCCCAGGCTTTGGCCGCCGAGCTGCGCGGCCTGTGGAACATCGAGACGGACGACTCCGGCGCGATCGGCCGCCGCTACCGCCGCCAGGACGAGATCGGCACCCCGTTCTGCATCACCGTGGACTTCGACACCCTCGAGGACCAGGCCGTCACCATCCGCGAGCGGGACACCATGTCCCAGGAGCGCGTGGCGCTGTCCCAGGTGAAGTCCTACCTGATCGAGCGCCTGGTCAAGTGAGCGGGGACGTGACGGGAGCGGCCGGGGCCGCGGGACACGACGACGGCGGCGCGCTGTTCGACTCCGCCGCGGTCGCCGGCGGGGAGATCGTGCTGCGTCCCTGGCGGCCCGGGGACGACCTGGCCCTGCTCGAGGTGTGGGGCGACCCGGCCAACGCGCAGCAGCACCAGGACCGGGCGATGCTCGCCGAGGACGCGGAACGGCCCTGGCGCCGCGCGCTCGTGGCCGAGGCCGCCGGCGTGCCGGTGGCGGCGGGCGTCGTCTACGCCTCGTCCGTGCACCCGCGGCGGCTGTGGCTGTACGTCGAGACCGCGGCCGCCGAGCGGCGCCGGGGCATCGGCCGGGCGCTCGTGGCGGCCCTGCGGGGGCTCGCCGCGGAGGCGCACGCCGCCGGCGCCATCCCGACGACGGCCCTGAAGGCCCGGTTCGCCAAGGACGCCCTGGTGCCCGGTGTGACCGGCGCCGACCCGCAGACCGAGGCCGACGGTGCGACCGGCCGCCCGCCCGTGGACACGGACGCCGTGCGCTCCCAGACCGCCGCACTGGCCGCCGGCACCGAGGCGTTCCTCGTGGCCGAGGGCTTCACCCCCGTGCAGCGCTCCCGCCGCGTCGCGATCGCCCCGGGCGCCATCGGCCTGCCGGACGTGCGCGGGGAGGAGCACCCGGACGGCGTGGTCCTCGAGGAGGCCTCGACCGGCTCCGTCGAGCTGACGCAGGCGGTCACCGCGTTCTACGACGCCGTGCACGTGTGGGACCCGTCGACCCTGAGCGCCGGGGCCGCCCAGCAGCTGCTGCTGGGCCCGGCCACCGGGGCCGCGGGCGCCGTCGTGCTCCGCGACGCCCCGAAGACCGAGGGCGGGCGCATCCGCTCCTTCGCGGTCTCCTACACCCCGGAGCGCCAGGACGCGCCGGCCGACGTGCTCGTGGGCTGGGACCCGGAACTGGGGGAGGAGGACGCGCTGCAGGCCGTGGCCGACCTGCTCGCCCTGCTCGTGGCCCAGTACCCCGTGCAGGTCGAGGTGGACGAGGCGATGGCCCCGCTGGAACGGATCGTGGACGGGCTCATCGGCGGCAACGCGGCGCGGACGCTGGTGGACACGTACGTGTTCGTGAACGACGCGCCGGGCGCGTGAACCGGGCGGCCGTAGCGGACCGCCGGCGCACCCGCACCCTGCGGGGCACCGTCCTGGCGGTGGCCCTGCTCAACGGCGCCTACCTGGTGGTCGAGATCATCCTGGCGGTGGGGATCGGCTCGGTGGCCCTCGTGGCGGGCTCCGTCGACTTCTTCGAGGACTTCGCCGTCAACCTGCTGATCTTCGTGGCGCTCGGGTGGACGGCGGCCCGGCAGGCGGTCATCGGCAAGGTCATGGCCGGGATCATCGTGCTGCCGGCCGTGGCGGCGCTCGTCATGGCGGCCACGAAGATCGGCGACCCCGAGCCGCCGGCCGCGGGCGTGCTGCTGGGGGCGGCCGTCGGCTCGCTCCTCGTGAACATCGTGTGCGTGGTCCTGCTGGCCCGCGTCCGCGTCGACGGCGGCTCCCTCACCCGGGCGGCCTGGCTCGCGGCGCGCAACGACCTCGTGGCCGGCGTCGTGCTGATCGCCCTGTCCGGGATCACGGTGCTGACGGCGTCGGGCTGGGCGGACATCATCGTGGGCGTGCTTCTCGTGCTGCTCAACGGCTCCGCCGCCAAGGAGATCTGGGAGGCCGCGACCGAGGAGCACCTGGCGGCCCAGGCCCTCGCCGGCGAGGTCGACGACGACTGAGCGGTTCCTACGGGGCGGCGGGCAGCCGGGCGGCGAGCACCGCCCCGACGGCGGCCAGGCCCAGGAACACCGTCAGCGCCGGTGCAAGACCGACGGCGCCGGCCAGCGCCCCGACCGCCGGGCTGAGCCCGACCCCGGCCAGCCGCATGCACCAGCTCGTCACCGCCAGCCCGGTCTGCGGCCGGAGCCCGGGCGCCTCGTCGCCGAGCGCATAGGCCACGGGCACCACCACGGCGCAGCCGAGCCCCGCCAGGGCCAGCCCCGCGAACGCGGCAGGCACGGCCACCGGCTCGGGCAGCGGCGCCAGGGCCAGCCCCAGCCCCACGACGACGGCGCCCAGCCCCGCCGTCAGCGCCCCGCGGCGTCCCAGGGCGGTGAGGGTTCGGTCGCCCGCGAGGCGTCCGACGAACTGCGCGCCCAGCAGCGTCGACGCGCCGAGCACCGCCGCGGCCGGATCCAGGCCGCGCTCCGTGATCAGGAACAGGGTGGCCCACGCGTTGCCGAACTCCTCCACGCCGAACCCGGCCATCGCGATCACCACGGCGGGGACGAGCACGGCCACGGCGGCGCGGCGGGGGAGGGCTTGGGCGGCCGGGGCAGGCGGCGTGGACGTCTCCGACGGTGCGGGTGACTGATCCGCGGCGCCGCGGGCGGACGCCGAGTCCACGGGAGCCCCCGCCAGGAACAGGCGCCGGACCCCCAGCAGTACCGCGACGCACACGGCGCCGTTGAGCCCCAGGTGCAGGGCCGCGGGGCCGCCCACGGTGATGACCGCCGCACCGAGCCCGGCACCAGCGGCCGCTCCGAGGCTCCAGCCGGCGTGCATGGTCGTGAGCACGGGCCGGGCCAGCCGGGTCTACACCTGCAGGCCCTGCGCGTTCTGGGCGGTGTCCACGACGGCGTCGAGCACGCCCGAGGCCACGACGAGGCCCGCGAAGACCCACAGCAGCCAGGCCGCGGCCGTCCCTGCACCGTGCCCGGCCCCCGCGCCCGCCCCGGCGATGTCGAGGACGAGACCGGCCGCCGTCGTGAGCAGGGCGATGGCCACGCTGCCGGCGAGCATGACGCGGCGGGCGCCGAACCGGCGCAGGATCGGGGCGGGCAGGGGCCCGGCGAGCGTGCCGCCCACGGCGAGCGCGATGACGAGCAGGCCGAACGCGGCCGGGTCCAGGCCGAACGCGGCCTTGGCCTCCGGGTAGTGCGGGATGAGCGCGCCGAGCAGGGCGCCGTTCGTCGCGAAGGCGGCGGTGACGGCCCAGCGCGCGCGACGGGCTCGGGCGACGCCGTCGTCGGCGGTCGGGAGGTGCGGCGGGGCCTCGCTCATGCATCCCAGCCGAGCAGGCGCCAGACCTCCGCCCAGCCGGCGAAGATCTTCGCGTTGTACTCGACCCCGAGCTGGTTGGGGTTGGCGAACAGGACCCAGTCGGCGGCGGCGACGGCGTCGTCGGCGGCGAGCTTCTCCGCGACCTCCTCGGCGGACCCGGCATAGGTCGGGCCGGAGCGGGCGGCGCCGCCCTCGAGCATGCCGGAGGAGTCGCGCGAGGCCCGCTCCCGGCCGAAGTACAGCTCGTCCTCCCGGTCCTGGATGACGAACGCGGAGCGCGTGACCGCCGTGCGGCCCGGACCGGCGTGGCCGGCCGCGGCGAAGGCCTCCCGGTAGCGCGCGATCTGGTCGGCCTGCTGGACGTGGAAGGGGCGGCCGTCGTCCTGGAGCAGGAGCGTGGAGGAGAGCATGTGGTACCCCTCCCGCGCCGCCTCGACCGCCGACGGCGTGGACCCCGACCCCCACCAGATCCGGTCCGCGAGCCCGGGGGAGTGCGGCTCGATCCGCAGCGGCTGCGAGCTGTGCGCCCAGCCGGAGGTGAGGTCCGGCGTCGCGATGCCCTCGCCGCGCACGGCCGAGAGGAACCGGCGTCCGCGCTCGCGGGTCACGTCGGCCCAGGTCTTCCCCTCGGCGAGGGCGTAGCCGAACTGTGCCTGGCCGTCGAGGGCGGCCTCGGGGGAGCCGCGGGAGACGCCGAGCTCGAGCCGGCCGCCGGAGATGAGGTCCGTGGTGGCCGCGGCCTCGGCCATGTACAGGGGGTTCTCATACCGCAGGTCGATCACGCCGGTGCCGAGGCTGATCCGCTCGGTGCGGGCGGCCATCGCGGCGAGGATCGGGAACGGCGAGGAGAACATCCGCTGGAAGTGGTGGACGCGCAGCCAGGCGCCGTCGAGCCCGGCGTCCTCGGCGGCCACGGCCATGGCGACGACGTCGTCGAGGGCCTGCCGCGCGTCCGGTTCGGTGCCGGGCCGGTGGATCCAGTGGCCGAAGTTGAGGAAGCCGAGGTGCTTGCGGGTCATGCCGGGTGCAACCGCGGGGCGGGCGGGGCTGTTCCCGGTGCTCGTCTGACCGCCGGCCGGCGACATCACCTGCGGGCAGACCCGCGGAGATGTCGCTGCGGAGCGGTCGATCGCCGCGGCGTCCGCCATACTGGCGGGCATGAGCGAGCAGTGGAGCGAGAAGGACATCGAGCTGGCGAACCGGCTCTTCGACATGGCGCGGGACGGGGACACGGCCCAGCTGAAGGCATACCTGGACGCCGGGGTGAGCACACGCCTGCGCAACCACGCGGGCGACTCCTTCCTCACCCTCGCCGCCTACCACGAGCGCCCGGACACGGTGGCGATGCTGATCGAGGCCGGCGCCGAGATCGAGCACGCCAACGATCGCGGCCAGCGCGCCCTGACCTGCGCCACGTTCAAGCGGGATGTCGCCTCGATGCGGCACCTGCTCGCGGCCGGTGCGGACCCCGATGCCGGCACGCCGTCGGCCCGGCAGACCGCTCAGATGTTCGCCGGTGCTGACCTGCTGGCGGTGCTCGACGGCGAGGACGCGGCGCCGCCGTCGGAGGCCTGACCCGCCGGGAGGATGGTCTGCCCGTCCCGGCGGGGTGCCTCGGTGATCGCCTCCCAGCGGGCCTCGTCGTGGGGCACGGTGACGCGGGTGCCGGGCGGAATGGAAGAATGGGGTCCGACATGACTTCTTCCCACACCCTCCCCGCCGCGGCGGTGACCGACGCCGACGACGTCGCGCACTACGCCAAGTCCGCCGGCGCGGGTCGGCGCATCGCCGACGACGATCAGCTCCACGAGGCCCGCCACCCCGCCCCGACGACGGACCGCCTGGCCCTGCCCCCGCTGCGGCTGGGGCCGCTGACCATCGACGTCCCCGTGGTGCTCGCCCCGATGGCCGGCATCACCAACACGGCGTTCCGCCGCCTGTGCCGCGAGTACGGTGGCGGCCTCTACGTCAACGAGATGGTCACGGCCCGCGCGCTGGTCGAGCGGAAGCCCGAGTCGATGCGGATCATCCAGCACGACCCGGACGAGGTGCCCCGCTCCGTGCAGCTCTACTCCGTGGACCCGGTCACCACGGGTGCCGCCGTGCGCATGCTGGTCGAGGAGGACCGCTGCGACCACATCGACATGAACTTCGGCTGCCCCGTGCCCAAGGTGACCCGGCGCGGCGGCGGCTCCGCCCTGCCGTGGAAGGCGGAGCTGTTCGCCTCCATCGTCAAGGCGGCCGTGACCGAGGCGGCCAAGAAGGACATCCCGGTGACCGTGAAGATGCGCCGCGGCATCGACGAGGACCACCTGACCTTCCTCGACGCCGGCCGCACGGCCCGCGACCTCGGCGTCGCCGCCGTCGCCCTCCACGGCCGCACCACCCGCCAGTTCTACTCGGGCACCGCCGTGTGGGACGACATCGCCCGGCTGCGCGAGGCCCTGCCGGACATCCCCGTGCTCGGCAACGGCGACATCTGGTCCGCGGAGGACGCCATCGCGATGGTCGAGCAGACCGGCGTGGACGGCGTCGTGATCGGCCGCGGCTGCCAGGGAAGGCCCTGGCTGTTCGGGGACCTGCAGGCCGCGTTCGAGGGCCGCCAGGACCGGTTCCAGCCGACCCTGGGCATGGTCGCGGACACGCTGTACCGCCACGCCGAGCTGCTCGTGGACACCTTCGGCGGCGACGAGACGAAGGCGCTGCGGGACATCCGCAAGCACGTGGCGTGGTACTTCAAGGGCTACCCCGTGGGCTCGGAGATCCGCACCGCGCTGTCCACCGTCCCGGACCTCGCCACGATGCGCGAGATCCTCGCCCGCGTGGACCGGGACCAGCCCTACCCGGGCGAGGCCGCCGAGGGCCCCCGCGGCCGGGCCGGCGCCCCCAAGCGCCCGCACCTGCCGGACGGCTGGCTGGACTCCCGCGAGCTCAACGCCGAGCAGCAGGCCATGATCCAGGCCGCCGAGCTGGACGTCTCCGGTGGCTGAGCCCACGCCGCCGGAGCCCGCCGCCGGAACGCCCGCCGCGCCGTCGTCGCCCTGGACCGGCGCCGCCCACCAGCCGGTGCTGTTCGGCCCGGAAGGCCGGCCCCCGTATGCCGGCCGCGCCGTGCAGACCCCCGGCTACACGCCGTGGGACCGGGAGCGGTGGCTGCCCGAGCCGCCCAAGTCCTCGTACCGCTCGGACTTCGAGCGGGATCGTGCCCGCGTGCTGCACTCCGCGGGCCTGCGCCGGCTGGGGGCCAAGACCCAGGTGGTCGCCCCGGACGCGGACGACTTCGCCCGCACCCGCCTGACGCACTCGCTCGAGGTGGCGCAGGTGGGGCGTGAGCTCGGCCGGTCGCTGGGCTGCGACCCCGACCTCGTGGACACCGCCTGCCTGTCCCACGACCTCGGCCACCCGCCCTTCGGGCACAACGGGGAGAAGGCGCTCGACGCGCTCAGCGAGGACGTCGGCGGCTTCGAGGGCAACGCCCAGACCCTGCGCCTGCTGGCCCGCCTCGAGCAGAAGAAGCTCTTCGCGGACGGCTCCTCCGCGGGCCTGAACCTCACGCGCGCCGCCCTCGACGCCGCATGCAAGTACCCGTGGACCCGTGAGGACGCCCCGCTGCGCCCCGACGGCACGCGTTCGCGCAAGTTCGGCGTCTACGAGGACGACCTGCCCGTGTTCCGCTGGTTCCGCGCCGGGGTGTCCGGCACGCGCACGTCCATGGAGGCCCAGGTCATGGACCTCGCGGACGACATCTCCTACTCCGTGCACGACGTCGAGGACGGCGTGGTCAACGCCGTGTTCCAGCTCAAGTGGCTGGCCATCCCGGAGCACCGGGAGCGCGTCGTGGAGACCACCCGCCAGTGGTACCTGCCGCACACGGACCCGGCCGAGGTCGACGCGGCCCTGGCCCGCCTCGAGGCCACCGACGTGTGGGTCTCCGAGATGGACGGCTCCCGGCGGGCGCTGGCGGCGATGAAGGACATGACGAGCCAGCTGATCGGCCGGTTCTGCAGCGCCGCCTTCGACGCCACGCGCCAGGTGTTCGGCAACGAGCCGCTCACCCGCCACGGCGCCGACGTCGTGGTGCCCGAGGAGACGGAGACCGAGATCGCCGTGATGAAGGGCATCGCGGCGGCCTACGTGATGACCGCCGAGCAGCGCCAGCCGCTCTACGCGCGGCAGCGCGAGGTGCTCGCGGAGCTCGTGACGCTGCTCGACGCGACGGGGGACCGGTACCTCGAGCCGATGTTCGCGTTCGACTGGGCGCAGGCCCCCGACGACGCAGCCCGGCGGCGCGTGGTGATCGACCAGATCGCCTCGCTCACCGATTCGACCGCCGTCGAGTGGCATCACACTCTGGTGCAGGGCGCGGAGTTCCGGCGCGTCTGGCTCTGAGGGGCCGCCCCGGGCCGGTCACTCGCCCGGGGCGACGACGGCGCACGGGCCCGCGAGCCGGACCCCGCAGGCGGCGTCGAGCGGGGGCAGCGCCCCCTCCACGCGGGCCTGGGCCCGGGTGCCGTCGGCCAGCTGGACCGTGGCCACCGAGTCGTGGCCGCGGTAGTCCACGTCCACCACGGTGGCGGGCGTCCAGACGCGCGCGGCCTCGACCCCGTCCACGTCAACGGTCGGGTCGAGGGTGCCGCGCACGTGCTCGGGGCGGACCACCACGAGGTCCCCGGGCACAGCCGTGGCCGCACGCGCCCCGTGCAGGGGCACCGGGCCGAGGGCGGTGCGCCCGATCCGCCGGCCGCCGTCGCGCTCCGGCCCGGTCACGTCCAGCAGCGGCAGCAGGGAGGCCTCCCCGACGAACGCGGCGACCCAGGCGTCGGCCGGGTGCGCGTACACCTCGTCCGGCGTGCCCAGCTGGCGCAGGCGCCCGGCCCGCATCACGGCCGCGCGGTCGGCCATGGACAGGGCCTCGGACTGGTCGTGGGTGACGAGCACGGCCGTGGCGCCGTCCTCCTTCAGCGCCTGGCGCACGTCCCGGCGCAGGCCGCTGCGCAGGGAGGCGTCGAGGGCGCCGAAGGGCTCGTCCAGCAGGATCAGCGGCGGGCGCGGGGCCATCGCCCGGGCCAGGGCCACGCGCTGCTGCTGGCCGCCGGAGAGCTCGTGCGGCATGCGCTCGCCGTGGCCGGCGAGGTCCACGAGCTCGAGGCACTCCTGGATGCGGGCCATCCGCCCGGGCCGGCGGCGGCGCAGCCCGAAGCCCACGTTCTCCGCCACGCTCAGGTGCGGGAACAGGGCGCCGTCCTGGGGCACCACGGCCACGTGCCGGCGGTGGGCGGGCACGTGCACGCGGGGCAGGGCCACCACGGAGCCGGCAAGGCTGATGCGGCCGGACTCGATGCGCTCGAAGCCGGCCAGGCAGCGCAGGAGCGTGGTCTTCCCGCAGCCGGAGGGGCCGAGCACGGCGAGCAGCTCGCCCGGCTCCAGGTCGAACTGCACGCCCTCCAGGACGGGCCCCTCCCCGTAGGAGGCGCCGAGGTCGGCCACGGACACGGCGTGGCCGACGCCGGGCCGGGGACCGGCCGGGCGGGACGCGCGGGTCGAGGCGGCGGGGGAGGGCATGGCGGTCATTCTGACACCTCGTTCGGGGTCGACGGGGCGCTCGAGCGGCCGCGCACGGCCGCGACGATCCCCGTGCGGTGGACCACCACCCACGTGGGCACCGCGGCGAGCAGCACGAGGGTGAGCGCGTAGGGGGCGGCCTCGGCGTACCGGCCCACGCTGGTGGCGTTCCACAGGCGGGTGGCGAGCGTGTCCATGCCGGTGGGCCGCAGCAGCAGCGTGGCGGGCAGCTCCTTCATGGCGGTGAGGGCCACCAGCGCGACGCCGGCGCCCACCCCCGGCAGCGCCAGCGGCAGGGTCACGCGGCGCAGCACCTCGGCGCCCGAGGAGCCCAGGGACCGGGCCGCCTCCTCGAGGGCAGGGGAGGACTGGGCGACGGCCCCGGCCACCGACGTGACCGCCAGCGGCAGGAACAGGGTGGCGTAGGCGAAGGCCACCATCCACGTGGTCTGGTAGAGCGCCGGGACCAGGGAGACCCCGAGGAACACGAGGGAGAGCCCCACGACGACGCCGGGCAGCCCGTGCGCGAGGAACGCGGCGCGCTCGGCGATCCGGGAGACGCGCCCCGGGTGGCGGGCGGCGAGGATGCCGATCGGCAGGGCGAGGGCGAGGGTGAGCGCCGCGCCCGCGCCCGCCAGGACCACGGAGCCGGAGACGGCGTCGAGCCAGCGGTCCCGGACGGCGGACAGGGACGTGCCCTCGCCCATCCAGCGGACCAGGCTCACCGCGGGCACGCCCAGCGCGGCGCCCGTGACCACGGCGAGGAGCCCGGTGCCGACCCAGCGGGACCGGCCCAGCCGGTGCACGCTGACCCGGCGGACCGTGCGACCGGAGCGGACGCCGTCGTCGGCCCGGCGGGTGCGGGACTCGCCCCAGAGCACCAGCACCGTCAGCAGCACGAGCACGGTGGCCAGGGTGAGGGCGAGCTGCCGGTTGAAGCCCACCTCGAGCGCCGTGAAGATCGCCCGGGTGAAGGTGTCCAGGCGCAGGATGGCCACGGCGCCGAAGTCGGAGAGCACGTAGAGGGCCACCAGCAGGGCGCCGCCGGCGATCGCCGGGCGCACTTGGGCGAGCGTGACGGTGAACAGCGTGGCGGCGGGGCCGCGGCCGAGCGAGCGGGCCACGTCCTCCTGGCCGGGGTCGATGCGGGAGAGCGCGGCCGCCACCGGCAGGTATACGTACGGGTACGTGTAGAGGGTCATCACCGTCACCGCGGCCCAGAACCCCTCGAAGCGCCCCGCCTCCACGCCGGGCAGCAGGTCCGAGACGGACACCCACGTGAACGCCGCCACGTAGGAGGGCACGGCCAGCGGCAGCGCCAGCAGGACGGCCAGCAGGCCGCGGCCGGGCGTGTCGGTGCGGGTGACGAGCCAGGCGGCGCCCACGCCGATCACCAGGCACAGCGCGGTCACCACGGCGGTGAGCGCGAGCGAGGTGGCGGCCAGGGCGCCCACGCGCGGGCTCACGACGGCGTCCAGCCAGGGGCCGAACCCGCCCTGGGCGGTGCGCAGGAACAGGTAGCCGATGGGGACGAGCGCGACCGCCGCGGCCACGAGGGCCGCGGCGGTCAGCGCCGCGGGAGCGCGCCGTCCGCGCGTGCGGCGGACGGCCGGCTCCGGTGCTCGGGGGGTCAGAGCAGGCCCGCCTCCTGGATCATCTGGATGGTGGTCTGGAGGTCGTCCAGGTCGTTGAGGTCCACGTCGGGGGCCTTGACCTCGGAGAGCTCCGGGAAGCCGGCCGGCTGCTCCACGCCCTCCACGAGCGGGTACTCGCCGGTCTCCTCGGCGAAGTACGACTGACCGTCCTCGGAGAGAAGGTACTCCACGAGGGCGGCGGCGTCGCCGTCCTCCTGCTCGCCCACCAGGCCCATGCCGGACACGTTCACCAGCGAGCCGAGGTCGCCGTCGGGGAAGAAGTGCAGGGACGCGCCCAGCTCCTCCGGGGCGACGCCCTTCTCCCGGGCCAGCTCGAACAGGTAGTAGTGGTTGACTAGGCCGGTGTCCAGGGTGCCGGCGTCCACGTCGGCGAGGATCTCGCCGTTCTTCTCGCGGCGCTGCGGGTCGTTGGCGGCGAAGTCCTCGAGCCAGGTCCGGGCCTCGTCCTCGCCCTTCTGCAGGCGAAGGGCGGTGACGAACGTCTGGAAGGACGCGTTGGTGGGGGCGACGCCGACGCGGCCCTTCCACTTCGGATCGGTCAGCTCGTCGACCGACGTCGGGAGGTCGGCCTCGGGGACCTTCTCCTCGTTGTAGGCCAGCACGCGGACGCGGCCGGTCAGGCCGACCCAGTCGCCCTCGTCGTCCCGGTAGGTCTCGGGCACGCGGTCCAGGGTCTCCTGGGCGAGGGGCGTGAACAGGCCCTCCTTGGCGACGGCGCCGAGCGCGCCCGCATCCTGGGAGAGGAACACGTCGGCGGGGGAGCCCTCGCCCTCCTCGATCAGCTGCGCGGCCATGGCGGGGGTCTTGTCGTAGCGGACCTCCACCTCGATGCCGGTCTCGTCGGTGAACTCGTCCAGGATCGGCTGGACGAGGTCCTCGCTGCGGCCCGAGTACAGGGTGACCTTCTTGTCCGACTCGGCGGCGGAGGCGGAGCCGGACGCCGCGCCGGACGCGGAGTCCGAGCCGGAGCCGCCGGTGCCGCCGGCGCAGGCGGTCAGGGCGAGCAGCAGCGTGGCGGACACGGCCGAGAGGCGGACACCACGCGAGAGGGCGCGGGACTGGGGCATGGCAATCTCGATTCGGGAGGAGTGGCGGGGGCGGCGCCGCGGGCCAGGGGTTCCTGGCGGGCCGGCAAGGGGAGCCTATTAAGTCATGCGTGTGTTGTCTATTGCGTCACCATGTGACGTGCCTCGCAGTCGACAAGGCCCCCGACGGCCCGGGCCAGACGCCGGCGACGAGCGCGGGCAGCACCGCCCCGGCCGAGCCGCGCAGCGCGTGCGTCACCGCGCCGCTCAGCTCGGTCTCCACGGGGTTCACCTCGACGACGGCGACCCCGGCTCCCAGCGCCACGAACGGCAGGGACGCGGCCGGCTGGATCAGGCCCGAGGTGCCGACGACGAGGGCCAGGTCGCAGCGCTCCAGCGCCTCGTAGGCGCGCTCCCACGGCTCCTGCGGCAGCATCTCGCCGAACCACACCACGCCCGGCCGGATCCGTCCCGTCCCGCACGCCGGGCACGCCGGCGGCGCCTCACGCAGCATCGCCTCCAGGTCCGCCTCCGAGCCGGCCGCGTCCACGTCCGAGGGCGCGCCCGGGTCCACGTCCGCCGGGGCCCCGCACTCGGCGCAGCGGTGTTCGAACAGCGAGCCGTGCAGGTGCGCGAGCACGCGGGCGCCGGCCCGCTCGTGCAGGTCGTCCACGTTCTGGGTGACCACCTCCAGGTCGGGTGTGCGGCGCTGCCAGGCGGCGACGGCGTCGTGCCCCGGAATCGGTCGGCGGGCCCGCACCATCCGGGCACGCCACCGGTACCAGGACCACACGAGCGCGGGATCGGCGAGGAACGCCTCCTCCGTGGCGAGCTGTTCCGCGGAGAAGCGCTCCCACAGGCCGGTCTGGGCGTCACGGAACGTGGGGATGCCGGACTCGGCGCTCATCCCCGCCCCGGAGAGCACCACGGGACGCTCGGCGGCGGCCACGAGCGCGCGGACGGCGTCCAGCGCGCCAGGGTCGAGGTCGGGAGCGGAGGCGGCGAGGACGGGGTGCGGATCGGCGAGGACGGGGGCGGAGGCGGCGAGGACGGGGTGCGGATCGGCCATGTCCCCAGCCTAGGCAGGCGGCACGGGTGGGCGCCCCCCTCGTTTGGGGGCGGTTTGCGGCGTTATTCCGTCGGAATACCGCCGAATATCGCCCCCGAACCACAAGGGTGGGGTCAGGTGACGTCGGGTGCCGTCGTCGGCAGGCCCGTGCTGGCGGCGCGGGCGAGGGCCCGGCGCAGGCCGCGGGCCTTGAGGAGGACCTCGTCGTGTTCGGCGGCCGGGTCCGAGTCCGCGACGATCGCCCCGCCGGCCCCCACGGACCAGCGGCCCCCGGCGAGCACGGCCGTGCGGATCACGACGGACAACGACGTCGTCCCGTCCGCGCTCAGCATCCCCAGCGCCCCGGAGTAGACCCCGCGCGGGGAGGCCTCCCACGCGGCCAGCAGCTCGACGCTGCGTCGCTTCGGCGCGCCCGTCATCGACCCGCCGGGGAACAGCGACCGCACCACGTCCACGGGTTCGACGCCGGCCCGGGCCGTGCCCGTGACCGTGGAGACGAGCTGGTGGACGGTCGCGTAGCTCTCCACCGCCATGAGGGAGGGCACCTGCACGGAGCCGGGCTCGCACACCCGGGAGAGGTCGTTGCGCAGCAGGTCCACGATCATGAGGTTCTCGGCGCGCGTCTTGGGGTCGGCGGCGAGCGCGCGGGCGGCCTCGGCGTCCTCGGCCGGGTCGGGCAGGCGGGCGGCCGTGCCCTTGATCGGCTTGGTGCTGTACCGGCCCGCGCGCCCGGTGAGGAACCGCTCCGGTGAGGCCGAGACCACCGCCCACCGGCGGGCGCCCGTGCCGTGCTCCAGCAGCGCCGCATACGGGGCCGGCTGGTGCGCGGCGAGCTCGTGGAAGAGGACCAGCGGGTCCACGCGCAGCCCGGGATCGGCGTCGAAGCGGGTGGTCAGGCACAGCTCGTAGGAGTCGCCGGCGTGCAGCGCGGCGCGGCAGCGGGCGATCTGCTCGGCGTACGCCGTCCGGTCCTCGCGCCACATGCCCGGCGCCTCCTCGTCGGCCCGTGGTCCCGGGACGGCGTCCCGCGGCGGGGGCGCGACGGCGTCGCCCGCCGCCGTCTCGAGAGCGCGGCGGGCCGCGGCGAGGGCGCGGCGCACGTCCACAGCCCAGCGGTCGGCCCCGGCCTCCGCGGCGGTCGGATCGAGGGAGACGACGCAGCAGTGCAGCACCCCGGCCGCGTGGTCGGCCACGGCGTAACGGGAAGGACGCACCCAGAACTGCGCGGGCAGGGACGCGGGGTCCTCGGCTCGACGTGAGGGCGGTGTCACCCCCAGATCCGCCAGACCGAGTTCGTAGCCGAGCCAGCCGACCAGGCCGCCGCGCAGGGGCAGCCCCTCGCCGCCGGCCACCGGCCGGGGCGCTGCCGCGGCCGCGAGGTCGGCCCACGCGCGGTCCGGATCGGCGGGGTCGTCGTGCCGGACCAGGCGCGGGCCGGGGGAGGGCGTGCGGCCCTGTTCCTCGCCGAGCACGTCCAGGCCGTCTCCAGCCACGGACCAGCGGGCCTCGGCCGGGTCCGGCAGGGCCGAGTCCAGCCAGAACGACGCGGCCCCGCGCACGACGGCGTGCGCGTAGACCGCCGCCACGGCGGTCGCCGCCGTGTGTCCGGCCGCCGCGAGCGCTGCGGCGTCGAGCGTGCGCACGGCCACGTGCAACGGGGTGGCAGCGGCCTCGGACGGTGCGGGGGCGGTGGGCATGGCCCCCAGCGTAGGGGTCAGCCCCCGCCGGGATCGCCGCGGGCGCCGTCGTCGGGTGGGCCGTGCCCGGGGCCGGCGCGTGGGCGGTGCTCGTCGAGCCGGTCCTCGCGCCGCTCCTGCTGGCGACGTTCCTGGTGGTGCCGGCGGTGGTGTTCGGGCTGAGTCGGTTCGTGGCCCACGACGACGCGCTGCTCGTGGGCGTGCTCCTCGTGCTGCTGGCCCCGTGCGTGGACTACGTCATCGCGTTCACCGCGCTCGCGGGCGGGGCGGCCGAGCGGCTGCTGGCGGCGGCTCCGCTGCTCATGCTCGTCCAGCTCGTCCAGCTCGTCGTGCTGCCCGTGCTGCTGCGCGTCGTCGCCGGCGAGGCGGCGGTGGCCGCGGTCGACGTCGGGCCCTTCGTCCGTGCCCTGGTCATGCTGATCCTGGTGCCGCTCGCGCTCGCGGTGCTGCTCCAGTGGGGTGCGGTGCGCGGCCGCGGTGGGGTGCGGGACACGGCGGCCGGGGTGGTGCGCGGGTTCACGGCGGCGATGGTCCCGCTCATGGTCGTCACGCTGTTCACGGTGGTCGCCTCGCAGATCCGCGGGGTGGGGGAGCGGCTGCCCGCGCTGGCCGCCGTCGTGCCCCTGTTCGTGGCGTTCGCCGTCGTGATGGTGGCCCTCGGCGTGGTGGCTGCGCGGTGGGCGCGCCTCGACGTGCCCGCAGGACGGGCGCTCGTGTTCTCGGGCGCGACGCGGAACTCCCTGGTCGTGCTGCCGCTGGCGTTGGCCCTGCCGGCGAGCCTGGACCCGGCCCCGCTCGTGGTGGTGACGCAGACGCTCGTGGAGCTCGGGGCGATGGTGAGCCTCGTCCGGCTGGTGCCCCGGCTGCTGCCGCTGCACGGGCAGTCCGCGGGGGCGGGTGCGGGTCGAACCGTGACCTGACCGCCCAGAATGTTGCCTTACCGTGACCGGAATCACGGTCCCGGGTGGCTATGGTGGGCGACATGAGCCTCTCGTTCGTGTCCTCGGCGCGCCGCCGTCACGGCGGCCTGGCGTCGGCCGCGCTGTTCCATCCGCTGGTCGAGGCGGCCACCGGCGCACTGCCCGTCATCGACCCCGCCACCGGGCGCCCCGCGTCCGAGGGAGCGGACGCGGCGCGGACCGAAGCGCCCCGCGCGGCGGGGACCGGTCCTGCACAGCCCGCAGCGGAGACCGAACCATCCACGCAGGCCGGTTCCGCTCGGGGCTGACCGCCCCGCCCCGTCCCTAGAATGGTCCGCATGGCTGGACTGATCGTGCGCAAGGACATCGACCTCGTCCGCGAGCGCACGGACCTGAAGGCCGTGGTGGAGGAGTTCGTCACCCTGCGCTCGGCGGGCGTGGGCTCGTTCAAGGGGCTGTGCCCGTTCCACGACGAGCGGACGCCGTCGTTCCACGTGCGCCCCGGCGTGGGCACCTATCACTGCTTCGGCTGCGGCGCGCACGGGGACGTCATCAGCTTCCTCATGGAACTCGAGCACACCACGTTCATGGAGACCGTGGAGCGACTGGCGTCCCGGGTCGGGGTGGAGCTGCACTACGAGGACGGCGGCACCGGCCCGGACAAGGCGGAGACGGGGCGCCGTCGTCGCCTGTTCGAGGCGAACAAGGTGGCGGACGAGTTCTTCCGTCGTGCCCTCGGCTCGCCCGAGGCCCAGGCCGCCCGCGACTTCCTCACCCAGCGCGGGTTCACGCAGGAGCACGCCGCGCAGTTCGGCCTCGGGTACGCCCCGCAGGGGTGGTCGCACCTGCTGGACCACCTCCGGCAGAAGGGGTTCCGGGACGAGGAGCTGCGCGCCTCCGGGCTGGTGTCCGAGGGGCAGCGCGGCCTGTACGACCGGTTCCGCGGCCGCCTGCTCTGGCCCATCCGGGACATGACCGGCGCGACCATCGGCTTCGGCGCGCGCAAGCTGTACGACGACGACCCCGGGCCCAAGTACCTCAACACCCCCGAGACGCCGCTCTACAAGAAGTCGCAGGTGCTCTACGGGATCGACCTGGCCAAGCGGACGATCGCCAAGGAGCGTCAGCTGGTGCTCGTCGAGGGGTACACGGACGTGATGGCGGCCCACCTGGCCGGCGTCGGGACGGCGGTGGCCACGTGCGGCACCGCGTTCGGCGCGGACCACATCAAGGTGGCCCGCCGCCTGATCTCCGACGACGGCACGGGCGGCGAGGTGATCTTCACCTTCGACGGTGACGAGGCCGGGCAGAAGGCTGCTCTCAAGGCGTTCGACGAGGACCACCGGTTCCTCGCCAAGACGTTCGTGGCCGTGGAGCCCAGCGGCATGGACCCGTGCGATCTGCGCATGCAGAAGGGCGACGAGGCGGTGCGCGCGCTCATCGCCTCGCGGCGGCCGCTCTTCGAGTTCGCGATCCGGGCCGGGCTCAAGGACTACGACCTGGACACCGTGGAGGGCCGCGCCGGCGCCCTGCGCCATGCCGTTCCGATCGTGGCGGGCATCAAGGACGCCGTCCTGCGTCCCGGCTACGAGCGGGAGCTGGCCGGCTGGCTCGGCCTCGACCCGAACGCCGTGCACCGCGCTGTGGCCGCGGCCGGGCGCGCACCGCGGCGGGGGCCCGAGCCCGAGGCGCGGCCGGCCCCGGCGGACGACGGGCAGGCGATCGGGCCCCAGGGCCGCCACGGGGAGGCTGCCGCCCCGGCGCCGCGGATCGTGGTGCCGGTGGATCCGCGCGACCCCGTCGCCCGTCGGGAGCGGGAGTCCCTCGAGGTGGT
Source organism: Micrococcus sp. PSi08 (assembly GCF_054960655.1). Lineage (NCBI taxonomy): Bacteria > Bacillati > Actinomycetota > Actinomycetes > Micrococcales > Micrococcaceae > Micrococcus > Micrococcus sp. PSi08. Next base: position 73,293 of record NZ_JBHNYP010000011.1, read on the forward strand.
GCTGCAGCATCCGACCCTGCTCTCCGCGGAGCAGTGGACCGCGCTGTACGCCGCCCGCTTCACGGTCCCGCAGTACGCCGCCGTCCACCAGGGCGTGAAGATGGCCGGGTCGGCGGGGGCGACGCCGCAGCGCTGGGTCGACGCCGTGCGGGACGCGGTGCCCCAGGAGGTGGCCGGCGTCGTCTCCGAGCTGGCCGTCCGCGACCTGCCCGCCCGCACTCCCGAGGATGTGGACCGGTACTGCCGGGACATCATGAACCGCCTGTTCGCCCTGCAGATCGTGCACCGCAAGGAGGAGCTGCTCGGGCGACTGCAGCGGCTCGGCCCCGAGGGCGACCCCGCCGAGTTCACCCGCCTCAACAGCGAGCTCATGGAACTGGAGGCGCGCCGCCGGGCCCTCCGTGCCGACGACTGACCCCCACCCGTTTTCGTTCGGGAAACGGCGGCTTCAGGGGCGTTTCGTTCGGGAAACGGCGGTCCGCCAGCCGCGCGGCGTCAGTGCTCGTCGACCGTGAGCACCTCGCCGGACGTGGCGTCGATCTCGACCTCGGGGCCGTCGGAGCCGTCCTCGCGGTCGAACCCGACCTCCCACTGGAGGGTACCGTTGTCGTCGTCCAGGTCCATCTCGTCCAGGGTCACCCCGTCACGTCCCTCCCGGGCGGTGTCGAGTGCCTGCTGGGCGGTGACCTCGGCGTCCTTCGCCTTCTGGACGTCCTCGAGATCCGACTCGCGGTCGGTCTCGGTGATGTCGCCGTCGGCGGTGACGTCCAGCTCCTTCACCTCCTCGCCCACCACGACGTCAACCTCCCAGGTCGTGTCATCGTCGTCGGCATCCACCGCGACGATGATGCCGTCGCCGTACTTCTCCAGGACCGCGTCGATCACCGCGTAGGCGGGGTCATCTGCCTGGCCAGTAGCCGAGTCGCTGCCGGCCGCGGCGGCCGTCGACGAGGCCGAGGCGGAGGAGGCTGACGACGACGTCGCCGAGCCCGACGCGTCGTCCGTGGCGGGGGTGCTCGCCAGGGACGAGGAAGCGTCGACCTCCGGCGAGGCGGAGCCGTCATCGCCGTTGTCAGACGTGGTGCCGCAGGCCGCGAGGGCGAGGGCGGCGAGCATGCCCGTGCCGGTCAGGGCGGTCTTGCGCGTGAGGGTCGTGATGGTCATGGACACGTCTCTCCTTCGGGTCCGTTCCTGATGGTTTTGGGGTGTCCGCGCACCGTAGGCCCGCCGGAACCGTGCCTGGCAAGGGCCCGGTCCCCGGGCGTGGGTAGGACGACGACGGCGCCCCGCGGCCGGGTGGCGCGCAGGCAGGGGCTCTGGTAGAGTTCCATCCGTTGTCCGAACGGCTCCGGTGGTTCGCGGCACATTCCCCCGTAGCTCAACGGCAGAGCATTCGACTGTTAATCGAAGGGTTGTTGGTTCGAATCCAACCGGGGGAGCGATCCTGAAGCCCCTGCACCGACCATGTCGGTGTGGGGGCTTCTTCGTGCCTGGAGGATGACCGGGCCGAGCAGTTCCGCGAGCGTGATGTCGAAGACCTCCGCGATGGTGGCCAGCTCCTCCAACGTAAAGGCCACCCGCGCGCGAAGCCGGTGTGAGATGCCGCTCTGTGAGACGCCGAGCGCCGCTGCTAGGTCTGCCTGGCGTTTGCCGGAGCGGGCGAGCCAAGCACGCACCTCTGCGGCGACCATCGAATTGAAATCCGAGCCGCTCTCTTCGTTCGACTTCGTCATGGGCAAGACCCTATGGCTCAGGCGAACGGCGCACAAGGTCAGAGAAAAAAAGTTGCGATGACCGCAAGGCGAGGGCTGGGCAGATATGCGCACAGCGCATACAGTGTGGGCCATGAGCAATCACACCCGTTGCGTCAGGTCGAACCTGGCAGCCGAAATCAGTAGACGAGACCTAACCCAGGCCCGCGCAGCGGCACTGGCCGGTCTCACCCCGGACGGTCTTTCCAAGCGGATGTCCGGGCAGGTCGAATTCCGCCTAGGCGAGCTGCTGGAGCTCGCCCGTGTCCTGGGCGTGCCGTTCGCGACGTTGGTAGCCGGCATCGATGCTGCAGATGAACAGCTGGCCGAGGCATGAACGTCCATTCACTTCAGCTGGCCTACACCCCAGAGGCGGCGCGAGAAGTCACAGACCAGATCAAGACCGGCCTGGAATCCGTGTACCACCTGATCCGGTCCGCGTATCGGGGGCGGGCTTGGGAAGTTCTGGGGTACCGGAGCTGGGACGAGTACGTGACTCGGGAGTTCGGCAACTTGCATCTTCGGCCACCGCTGGAAAAGCGACAGGACATCGTGCTGTCCCTCCGTGAGGTGGGGATGAGTACTCGGGCGATCGCATCCGCGACACAGATCAGTGAGGCCACGGTGCGGCGGGAGCTTAAGCACGCAGGTGCGTCAAAAGACGCACCTGGACGTGCACCGGCCTCCGTCGTCGGGGTCGACGGGAAGACCTACGAGGCCACGAGGCCCGCTCGCATTGGAAACCTCGAGCCCTCCATGGGGGTCCGAGGTGGTCAAAGTGACGTTGACGCGGTCTTGGATATGCCGGCCGAAGACTTCGGGATCGAGCCGCTGGACTTGGTCCGGCACGACGAGGAACAGAAGAACCGCGCGCGTCGTGTGCTGACTGCGTTCAACGGGTCGGGTGCGGCCGCGGTGCCAGCGCTGATCAAGGCGGCTACCCCGGTGGCCTCGCTGGTGTCTCCGGCGACGGGTAAGGCGCTGGTCGAAGACGAGGACTTGCACGGGGTCGTGTGGGACTCGGTGCGGTGCGTGCGGACGCTGGCGCACGTGATCCGGTCCGTGGGGCATGTCGAGGGCGAGTCCCAGGCGGAGATCCGGTCGACGCTGCGGGACGCGGTGGACGACCTGGATGAGGTGCTGAAGAAGATCGAGGAGGGCACGCGATGAGCGCGCAGCAGATGTGGGAGGCCCGAACGTCTGGGCCGAAAAGGGCGGAAGCCCCGGCCAGCGGGCAGGCTGTCGGGGCTTCCGAAAACGCTCAATCCGAGACGGTGCACATTCCAAAGAACACGCTGGTCGAGCACTCAAAGGATAGCACCGGGGCGCGGCCCACGGACAGTGGGATTCGGACGCTTCCGCGCCGGGTCAACCCGAACGATGGGCGGTTCATCCGGGCCGTGGTGGCCGGGACCGCTGTGGCCGGGCTGGTGGCGTTCTCCATTTCGTTCGCGGCGCTGTACGAGGTCGCGGCGTGGCTGGGGCTGCCGCCGTTCATGCATTGGGCAGTGCCGGTCTTCATAGACCTGGCGATCCTGGTCTACGCAGGCTCCGTACTGGTGCACGAGTCTCGAGGGGAGTCCGCGCGGGCGTCGTGGTGGGCGCTGGGGGCGTTCACGGGGCTGTCGATGATCGCCAACGGGGCGCATGCGTGGAGTGCTGAGAACGCGAGCGTGTGGCAGTCCGTGGTGGGTGCGCTCATCGCGGTGATGGTTCCGGTGGCGGTGTTCGTGGCCACGGATCAGCTGGCGCGGGTCGCGGTGGAGAACCCGGACTCGCGGCGGGCCGAGCGCGCATCGCAGGTGTCGGAGGAAGCAGAGCAGCTGAAGGCTCAGGCGGAGCTGGATCGTCAGCGCGCGGAGCTGGAGGCCGAACTCGCAGCGAGCCGCTGGCAGATCGAGGCCCAGCGGCGCGAGGCCGAGCGGGAGGCCGAGGTGGCCGAGGCTCGGCACCGGCAGGAGCTGGAACGGATGGAGCGTCAAGCCAAACTCGAGACCGAACGCGAGGCCCGCGAGGTTCCGCAGGCCGTGGTCGAGGAATCGCAGGTCGCCCAGGGGATCGAGGTCGTCGAGACCGTGGCGTCGTCAGAGCCGGTCGCCGCAGAGACGAAGACGGTGGAGAAGGCATCGGGTGCGGACATCACCGCATGGATCGTGTCCCGCGCGCAGGAGGGCCAGGTGCCCTCGGCGGCGGAGGTCGCAGAGAAGTTCGGGTGCTCAGAGCGCACCGGGCGCCGCCGCTTGGCCGATGCCCGTGAGGCGCACGCCGAGGCATTCGGGACCGAGGAGGAGCAGGCATGAGCATCGAAGCGATGAAGTGGGCGCAGAAAGTCGCGGAGACAGGCCAACTCAACACCGGCCAGGCGTTCGTGCTTTTGCTGCTGGGTGACCATGCGGACGAGGCGTGGTCGTGCCACCCGAGCCAGGAGTTGTTGGCCCGGCGGTCGGCCCAGACGGTGCGTTCGGTGGAGCGGCACATCGCCCGCCTGCGAGACCTGGGCCTGGTGGACACCGAGTCTCGCTACGGGGACGGGCGCGGGCGGATCGGCTTGAGGTACTACCTCCGCGAAGAGGCCCTGAACGACCTTGTCCAAGACGCCGAGACCCGCATGAACACGCGACCCGACAATCTGTCGGGTAAATCTGAGACCCGCACGAAGACGCGACCCGACAATCTGTCGGGTAAATCTGAGACCCGCACGAAGACGCGACCCGACAATCTGTCGGGTAAATCTGAGACCCGCATGAACACGCGACCCGACAATCTGTCGGGTGAGTCGACTCACCCGACAATTTCGGCGGACTCACCCGACAATCACGACTTTGCCGACTATAAGGATCGCGCGCGGACTAACCCTCAAGAACCCTCATCTGTCCGTCCGTCAGTCCGTCAGTCCGGTGCAGTGCGCGCGGAGACGACGACGGACGACGGACGACGGACCGATCAGGTCATCGACGGTGGGGAAGGCGTGGGGCTGGTCCATCGGGGTGTGGTCCTGGCGGACTTGGTTCAGCGGGTGCCGGCGGCTGCGGACCTCGGAGACGGGCAGCTGCGGTCCATCGTGGACGTGGTCTTGGCGCGGGCCTCGGGGCCGGTGCGCAAGCCCACGGCCTTCGTGGCGCGGTCCTTGGCCTCGGAGTTCGAGGAATTGGTCGCTGTGACCCGGCCCCGGCCGGTCGCCGTGACTCAGGCTCCGGCTGCTTCGGGGCAGGTGCGTGAGCTGCGGACCGGTGAGCCGTGCCAGGACCCGGACGTGCACATCCCGGCGTACGGGCAGGCCGTGCTTGCAGACTGCCCGCACTGCCGGCTGGAGCGGCGGGCGATGCCACGGGCGTTGATGGAGGCGGTGGACTGATGACCGGGCAGGCGGACCGGGTGGCTCCGGCGGGGATGGTGCTGGTGACCGGTGACGAGCTGGCGGAAGCGGTGGCCTCGGTGCGAGGCACGGTGGTGGCCGTACTCGGACCCTCGGGCAACGGCGACGTCGTCGAGGACGTGCTCCAGAGCACGTGGGAGTCCGCGTGGCACTCCCGGGAGCGGTTCGATCCGGACCGGGGTTCCCTGCGGACCTGGGTCGGCACCATCGCCCGGAACCGAGCGGTGGATCATCTGCGGGCGGTCGGCCGGTCGCGGGCGGGCCAGGAGGCGCTGGAGGCTTCCGCGGTGGCGCGGGAGAAGACCGCGGTGTCGACGGTCATGGAGGACCCGGCCGAGGCTGTGGTTGAAGCGCTGGCTGCACACCGGGAAGTCGCGGAGGTGATGCGGGTGGTCGAGTCGGTCATGGAGTCCTCGGAGATGACGGCCCGTGCCCTGGCCGTGGTGCTGGCGTTCGGGGATGACGTCGTGGCGGCATCGGAGGCGATGGGCGTCTCGGTGACCGCACTGCGTCAGGCCCGGCGTGAGCTGGTGCGCTGTGCCCGGGTGGTCCGGGCGGCGCAGGAGGTGGCCCGTTCGGGGCAGGCGGTGACGATGCGTGTGCTGATCAGCTGCCTTCCCGACGACGGGGACGCGGGGGACTGGGCGCGGCAGGTCGCGTTGGCCTGCGCGCAGGCGGGGGGCCGGATGGAAGCGGTCACGGTCGAGGACGTCATGCAGGCCACCGGGTTCAGCCACTCCACGAGTCGGCAGTACCTGGCCGAGACACGGCACCTGCTGAGGGTGGCGACAACGGTGATCCGAAACGAGAGGGCAGAGAAGTGAGCGAGCAGACGGAGTTCGAGCAGAGCCATGACGTCCCGGAGGGTCAGGAGCCGCGCGTGGTCTACGTAGAGCGGGACCGGGGACTGGTCGCGTCCGTGCGGCGACTGCGCCAGCGCGCAGGCGAGGCCGGGCGGCGGTGGGTGGCGGAGTCCGTGGACGCGCCGCTGCCGACGTCGTGGCAGGAGCGGGTACCGGACGCGTGGGACTCGGCGCGGGGTCGGTGGGTGATCGCGGCCGTGGCGCTGGCGGTGCTCGTGGTGTGGGTGCTGGTGGTGCAGGCGATGGCGCGCTGACAGACCTTCGCGGTGGGGACCGCGAACCCAGGACGAGACACGGCAACGAAGCAAGAGCGGGCCAGACGAGCGGCGAGGAGTCGGACATGTTGAACGGAATCAACCCGGACGGGCTGTCGGGGTGGTCACAGATCAGTGGATGGGTGGTCGGGACGGCGCTGGTCGTGCTGATCCTGGCGGTGGGGGCTGGCGTGGCGCTGGCGGTGTGGGGCAGGGCCTTGTTCTCACCTGGCGGGATGCGCAAGGGGTGGACGATGGTCGCGTTGGCGGCGGTGGGGGCGACGGTGCTGGGCGCTGGCACGGCCGGCACGAGCTGGGGGGCTGGGCTGGGCACGAGCGAGCTGATGCCCGCCGGGGCCAGGCCACAGTCGGTCGCGATCGAGAAGAACGCCCCGAAGCAGACCTGCAACCGGCAGGCGGTGCGGGACTTCGACAAGGAGGAGCCGTCCCCGGATCGGGCAGAGCGTGAGCGTGTGATCAGTACGTTGCTCGGTGGACAGCCCGCCCTGGACGGGTACGAGTGGGGCAAGGAGCCTACCGGCACGGAATCCTCGTACACGGTCGTCACATCGGTGAAGTGGTACGCCACGGGCGAGGTGAACGGGTCGGGTGAGCCGGACTGCTCGGCGCAGAACGAGGCCACGGCCGAGTGCTCGCCGGTCGAGGTGCACGTGGCGCGTCAGTCGCTGACCAACGGTGCTCAGACCGGGCGGACCCTGACGCTGACGCGGGGTCAGAACTGCTCTTGATCTGATCTGGGAGTTGCCCCCACCTGCTGCGGATGCAGTGGGTGGGGGCTTTCTCGTGTGCGGGACAGGTGACATGCGTGGCGGTGCGGCGCGTCGTACATCTGGCAGCGGGCGGGAGGTGCCCGCGCGGGCCGGAAGACATCCGGGCCGTCGTCACATCACATCCCTACGGGAGGACCTCTGATGAGCAATCTGATTCACGCGGCCACCACGGTGGCTGCCGGTGTCCCGGACATCGCACCGCGCTTCGACGGGCCGTGGATGCCCACCATCCAGAACGTCACTGGCCTGGCGTTGGGCACCTTCCTGGTCGTCCTGATCGTCGCCGTCGGCATCGGCGTGCTGGTCTGGATCTTCGGCAAGCTCTCCTCGAGCGGCCGCGCGCAGGACGTGGGTATCAGCTTCGTGGTCTGGGGCATCGTGGCTGCGGCCCTGATCGCCGGTGCCGCGAGCCTGATCGGCTGGGGCGCCGGCCTGCCGCTGTTCTGAGGTCCTGAGCGCACTCACGGAGGGAGAGAACGATGTGGGAGAAGGACTTCGAGGAGTTCCTGCGGGGTTCGATCCTGGGGCTGGCGAAGGCCGCTGCCGGGCTGATCGAGCAGGCTTTCTCCGTGGGTGCGCTGACCCCGGAGTGGTGGGTCACGGTCGTCGGCGGTCAGGTCACCACGACGGTGGCCGGTGGCGAGAGCACGGTGATCGACCACCCGGGGATGCTGAACATCATCGTGGTGGCGATGATCCCGCTGCTGGTGATCTTCGTGGCCGTGCAGGTCGTGCTCTCGGCGGTGCGCGGGTCCACGGCGGGCATGGTGCGCGCGTTCCTGGCGGCGGTGTTCAGCATCCCGGCGACCTACGTGGTGGTCGGGCTGGTGTGGATGGCGATGGGGGCGACCCAGCAGCTGACCTTGTGGATCTTGCGGGTCGGTTCCGGTGGCACCGATGGCGAGGACGAGGCGGTAGCCGGCGTGCTGGGACTGTTCGGTCTGACCTACGACGCCGCCAACGACAAGATCCTGCTGGACGAGAACTTCGCGCAGTGGGAGATGGCCAGCGAGAACTCGGGAAACGGGATGATCGTGGTCGCGGTGATCATCGCGCTGGTGATCTTCTTCGCCTGCTTCGTGCTGATGGCGATGATGATCTTCCGTCTGGTGCTGATTCTGATCTTGGCCTCGTTCGCGCCCCCGGCGATCTTCTCGCTGGCCCTGGAGCCGGCCAAGGCGCTGGCGGGGCGGTGGCTGTCGATGATGCTGGGGCTGATCATGGCCGGGCCGCTCGCAGCCGCCGTCGTGCGGCTGGGCATGGCGATGGCGGCATTGTCCACGGACTGGGTGCAGACCGTGGCTGGCATGGTGCTGGTGTTCGTGGCCGCGGCCATGCCGATCTTCATGCTTGCAGTCACCGCGTGGCTGGCTGGCGGTGCCGGGCAGGCTGAACAGGCGGGCGTGATGGCCGCGAGCCGGGCCGGGCGTGGAGCAATGAATTCGATGCGGGGCGTTTCGGCGCGGGCTGGCCGGATGCGCCAGCGTGCCGGGGCGATGGTGATGCGAGGAGGCCGCTGATGGCAACGATGATTCAGGAGTCGATGGACTCGGAGTACGACGACGTCCGATTCCCCCAGGAACGGACTCAGGGACTGATCCTGGGGCTGACCCTGGAGCAGGTGATCGTGGTGCTGGCCGGCGTGCTGATCGGCATGGCGTTCATCCTGCGTGGCGGGCCGGCCATGTTCGTGGGCATCGGGCTGATGGCCGTGATCGGCGCGTTCGGTGCGACCCGGTTCCGTGGCCGGTCCCTGCCTGGCTGGGTGTGGGTGGCGGCGCAGTACCTGCGGCGCGGGGCAACGGATCAGCTCGAGTACCGCCAGGGGATGGCCCCGGCACACGTGCTGGAGCTGGTGGACGGCGAGCCGCAGGCACCCGTGAGCGAGGCAGGGCCGCAGGCCCAGCGCGACGCGAAGGGGCGGATCAAGCCGGGTGAGCCGGCACGGTTCCGGCTGCCGGGTGTGGCCGGCGAGCTGATGGTCTACGCGATGCCCAACGGGGCCGGGTTCGTCTGGGACCCGCGCGCCCGGGAAGCGGTGGTCTGCGCGAAGGTCATGACGACGCGGGGCTTTGACCTGGAGTCCTTCGACGCTCAGGAGGAACGGTCCCTGTCGTGGGGATCGTCGCTGGCGGCGCTGTCGCGTCTGCCGGGTGTGGTGCGGATTCAGGCTTCCGATCAGACGACGCTCATCTCCGGTGCGGCCGTGGAGGACTTCTACGAGTCCAAGCAGGAGGGCGCGGGCCGGACAGGGGCAAGCATCGACCCGTTCCTGGACCAGGCGTTCCGTGAGCTGATGAAGGAGGCCCAGTCGATGCCGGTGCACGAGCAGTGGCTGACGCTGGTGGTCTCCCCGTCGAAGATCACCTCTCAGGTCAAGGCGCTCGGCGGGGGCACCCCGGCGCTCATGGAGCACATGCTCAAGCTGATGACGACGGTGGAGAGCACGCTGCCGCGCTCGGGGACCCAGGTGACCGCCTGGCACTCCCCGCGCACGCTGGCCGGCCTCTCGCGGTCGGCGTTCGACCCGGACGCCTCGGTGATGGTCTCGACCATGAAGGCGGACGGGAAGACGGCGGGCACCGCGCCCTCGAGCGCGGGACCGATGGCCGTGGAGGTCCATGCGGGCCACATGGTCACGGACGGGAACTACCACCGCACCTACAAGGTCTCCGAGCTGCCGCAGAACCTGGCCCGGCTGGGGTTCCTGGACGAGCTGGTGTTCGCCGGGGACTTCCGGCACACGGTCTCGGTGTTCCTGGCGCCGGTGGAGCGTGGGGCCGCGGTGCGGTCCGTGCAGCGGCGCAAGACGGACTGGCACACGAACTCGCGGCTGATGAACAAGCTCGGTCGCATCGGTTCGTTGGAACATGACCAGTCCCTGGAGGACGTCGAGCGTGAGGAGGCCGAGCTGCGGCGTCGGCACACGGGCGTGGAGGTCGTCGTGCTGGTCACGGTGACCGGGGCCTCGCGGTCCGAACTGGAGTCCGCGGCGGCGGAGGTCGTGGCCTCCGGGATCACGGCCGAGTGCGAGCTGCGCCCGGTGTGGATGGAGCAGGACGCGGCGTTCGTGGCCGGTGCCCTGCCGTTCGGAAGGATGAAGCTCTGATGCGTGAAGAACCGAAGGTCGATCTGTTCCAGATCATCGAGCCGGGCAAGATGTCCCTGCGTGAGGCCAGGGTCGCTCAGCGGAAAATGAAGATGGCGCAGGCGCAGGCGCAGCGGCTGCGCAACCGGGAGGCGCGGGAGGAGCGGTTCCCTCAGCCGCAGTGGGGCAAGGCCGGACCGCGCGGGGCACGGCAGCTGCGGGGGATGCGCACGCTGGCCCCTCGGCCGGTCCGCACGACGACGCACACGGCCTCGACGGCGTACCCGTTCGTGGCCGGCCCCGGTCTGGGTGCGCGCGGGCTGATGATCGGCAAGGACATGCACGGCGGCGGCGCGTTCTGCTTCGACCCGTGGGCGCTCTATGAGGCCGGGATCATCTCGGGCATGTCGATGATGCTGTTCGGCCAGGTCGGCACCGGGAAGTCGTCGCTGGCCAAGTCGCTGGCGGTGCGGCAGGTGCTGGCCGGGCGCAAGCTCTCGGTGGCCTCGGACAAGAAGGGCGAGTGGACCCGTGTGGTCAAGGGCCTGGGCGGGTCGGTGATCCAGGTCGGCCCTGGCCTGGACACGCGCCTGAACCCGCTGGACCCGGGCACCCGGCCTTCGACGGACGTGCAGGGCGAGCCGATGACGGACCGGGCGTGGGCCTCGATGGTGCGGACCCGGCGCATGTCCATCTTGGTGGCCCTGGTGAAGATCCTCACCGACCGGGACATGACCTCGCCTGAGCATCACGTGCTCTCGGCGGGCCTGGACGCGGCCGTGGCGGTCGCGGACGCCGAGGGCCGGCCGCCGATCATCCCGGACGTGATCCGGGCGCTGGACGCGGCCCGCACGGACCCGGACGCGATGAAGGCGGAGGCCGCGTCGGTGACGATGATGACGTTGGGCCGCGTGTCCTCCGGCGACCTGGCCGGCATGTTCGACGGGGAGACCACGGTCGTCCTGGATGGGCAGGCGTGCGCGACGAGCATCGACACGTCCGCGTTGCTGGGTGCCTCCCCGGAGGCGGTGCGCGTGGTCAACGCGTGCGCGGGCGCGTGGACCGAAGCGATGGTCACCACCCGCGACGGCGGGCAGCGGATCGTGATCTACGAAGAGGGCTGGGACAACATCAGCTCCGAGGCCGACCTGCGGCGCATGGTTGAGCAGTGGAAACTCAGCCGCGCGTACGGCATCTTCAACGTGCTCGTGCTGCACAAGATCGCTGACCTGGACATGGCTGGCGATCAGGACTCGAAGATGGCCGCGATGGCCCGGTCCCTGCTGGCCGACGCCGACGTGAAGGTGATCTACCGGCAGGACCGGTCCGCGCTGAAGATCACGACGTCGGAGATGGAACTGTCCGACCGGGAGCGGTCCCTGGTGCGGTCCCTGCCCAAGGGCACGGGCCTGTGGCGGCTGGGGGATTCCTCGTTCGAGGTGCAGAACGTGCTCACGCGGGCCGAGCTGCCGCTGTTCGACACGGACGAGCGCATGGACAAGGCGAAGGAGGCGGTGGCCTGATGCGACTTGAACGTGGCAACAACTCGGTCCTGGAAGGGGACAGCCCGGCCGAGACGGCACTGATCTGGCTCATCGGTCCGGCCGTGCTGCTCTACGGGGCGTACCTGCTGGCCGGGTTCCTGGCCGGGCGTATCCACTGCGGGGCACCGACCAAGCCGGACTCGCTGTTCGCGCCGCTGGGCTTCCTCGTGGGCGAGCACGACCCGGCCGCGTTCGGGGCCACCGTCCAGGGGTGCACGGCGACCACTGGCGGGGTCATCGGCTGGCTGATCGGTCTGGGGGTGCTGGCCCTCGTGCTGATCGGCGTGGCGGTGACGGCGTGGAGCCGGTACCAGCAGTCGGACAAGAAGTTCATCAAGGAGCTGCGCGAGCGCGAGGGCCTGGCCAGGTCTGCGGAGATCACCAAGACGGTGGGCCGCAAGTCGGTGCTGTCCCGGGTGAAGAAGGTCCGGCCCTCGATCAAGAAGCCGGCCATCACGGACGGGGCCATGCGGCTGGGCAAGGCCGAGGGCGTGGACGTGTTCGCGTCCTTCGAGGAGTCGGTGGTGCTGATCGGCCCGCCGCGCTCGGGCAAGGGCGTGCACCTGCTGATCGGCGCGATTCTCGACGCGCCCGGCCCGGTCATCACGACCAGCTCTCGCGCGGACAACCTGGGGGCCACGGCCGAGCTGCGGAAGAAGAAGGGGCCGGTGGCCCTGTTCGACCCGCAGGGGCTGACCGGTCAGCCCTCTACGTTGAAGTGGTCCCCGATCACGGGCTGTGATGAGCCGCGTGTGGCGAATCAGCGGGCGGCGTCGCTGATCGGTGCCTCTGGCCTGGGGTCCTCCAGCTCGAACGCGGAGTGGCAGGCCCCGGCGATCACGATCATGGAGTGCCTGCTGCACGCCGCGGCGCTGGGTGAGCGCACCGTGGATGATCTGATGCGGTGGGGCAACAACCCGGCCGAGGCCAAGGAGGCCGTGAAGATCCTGACCGAGCATCCCAAGGCCGCGCTGAACTGGAACCTGGTGCTCAAGGGCATCATCGAGGGCGACCCGAAGCTGCTCCAGTCCAAGTGGTTCGGGGTGGAGGGTGCGGTCAAGGGGCTGTCGGTGCCCGAGGTCCGCGACGTGCTGCGGCCCAACCGGTTCGAGGAGACCCTGGACATCGACAAGTTCCTCACCGAGTGCGGGACGCTCTACATCGTGGGCACCAAGACCGGCGGCTCGTCGGCGGGGCCGTTCCTGATCGCGATGATGGACGCCATCACCGAGCGGGCGCGCGAGCTGGCGGCGAAGTCGCCCGGGAACCGGCTCGACCCGCCGCTGTCGCTGGTGCTCGATGAGATTGCGAACATCTCCGGTGCCTGGCCGGGGCTGACCCAGCTCATGGCTGACGGCGGCGGCGTGGGCATCTCCCCGTTCGCGGTGTTCCAGTCGATGGCTCAGGCCCGCAACGAGTGGGGCGAGCAGCAGGCGCAGGCGCTGTTCGATGCGGCCACGGTGAAGGTCCAGCTCGGGGGTGCCTCGAACGTGTCCGACCTGGAGCAGTTCGCCAAGCTGGCCGGCCAACGCAAGATCATGCGGACCTCGAAGTCTCGCGGCAAGGACCACACCTCGGTCTCCGAACAGATCCACGACACCGAGGTGGTCTCGGTCGCGGAGCTGCGTCGGCTGCCGTTCGGGTGGGGGGTCCTGCTGAATCGCAACGGGCGTCCGATCCTGATGCAGATGACCCGCTGGTGGGACCGCAAGGACGGCAAGCAGATCAAGGAGGCCGCGGGGCGGTACTCGAAGGCGCTGCTGGCTGAGCTGGAGTCCAAGGACCCGGCCCCGTCCACACCGACCGACGCGGACCGGGCCGAGGACTCCGTGGCGGCGTTGGACCCGGTGCCGGAGACGGCCCCGGCGATCCCGGTGCGGTGAGGGCATGGGCAGGTTCGGGCTGCACCGCACCAGCTCGGCCGAGTACAAGCGGTACCTGCGGTCCCAGGCATGGGGGTACAGGCGGGTGCGGTGGTTCGCAGACTGCCGGCAGGCCGGCCAAGAGCCGGCCTGCCAGGTCTGCGGGATCACGCTGTCCCAGGCTGGGACCCTGGACCTGCACCACGTCTCGTACAAGGGCGTGGGCCAGGACGAGGAGGGCCGGTGGCAGGCCCGCGAAGCGCACAACGACCTGATGCCGTTGTGCCGGGATCATCACCAGCGGCTGCATCAGATCATGGACGGCAAGAAGGAGTTCTTTGGATGGGACCGCAGGCGGGCAACGATCGTGATCGTGGCCAGGATGATCCGGCAGAGGCAGGCATGAGCGACGACGGGGGTGCACGGTGCCATGTGTGCCAGCGGCCCGTCTCCACGAGGTGGCACTGCACCGATGGACGGCACCTGGACCGCGCCGAGTGTCGTGCCGCCGGCGGAATCGGGGTGTGGTTGTGCGGGACCTGCGAAGACGCCGCACATCGCTACATGTGCTCGACCGGGGCAGGCGGGCGCGAGGCCGTTGAGGAGCTGTTCGCCCGGCTCGAGAGGCTGCTGGGCGGGCCAGCACGCCGGTACACGAGGGAAGGACGGAACTGATGACATCACCCTGGGTTGAAGACGACGAGCTCACGGACTGGGAGGCGCCGGCGGCCGCCGATGACGACGGACAGACGGGGACTCCGCTGCCCTACGTCGACCCGGAGATCGCCGCGGAACTCGCGGGCGAGGGTCCGCCGGTGTGGATGGGCACGCGGTGGCGGGAGATCGAGGCTGAGCACCAATGGGAGGCGTGGAACACGCTGCGCCGGTGGGTCGACTGGTTCGTGGCCGAGTACCGGCTGGTGACCTCGGTAGTGCCGCCCTGCTGGTACAAGCACTCGGACCTGACGGCCGAGCTGTATGCGGCGATGTGCATGGAGTACAAGGTCTGGGAGGAACAGGCTCCGGGGCTGGGCCCGATGATGATGTGGCACCCGCACGTGGAGATGCTCACCGCGCGTCTGCGTCGCATGGTGGATGAGGCTGGCTGCGCGAAGATCGGTCAGCACAAAGAGCCGGAGGCGTACGGGGACCGGCCAGCGTTCAACCTGGACTACGACGAGGACGACTTCACTGCATGGGCGGCGACAACCTGTGAACAGCACGCCCTCGAGCGGCCGGAGGCGGGTGTGAAGTATGTGCGTGCCCGGGTCTTTAACGGCGACGGGGAGGAGATCGCTCTATCGAATCCTGTGGGGCTTGCCTCCCGTCGGACATCGACTGGGGTTACCGCAGAGCTGATGATGACGTCCTCCACGCCCCTAGCTGTTGTGGGTCATGAGGTTCTTGGCACGAGGCCCGGGCTGAGATGAGACGAGTGGGCCCCGCCCCGCAGGATGG